>NC_009466.1 GCF_000016505.1 Clostridium kluyveri DSM 555 | reverse complement strand
CAAAAGAAAGGATAAATGTAAGATTCATACACTACTTAATGAAAAGTACAGGCTTTTAAAATTATCAAGTAGTTAGATGAAATAAAAATATTTAAATCCTAACGATGGTATGGGCATGAAACATACCTGAAAATAAGATAGCTTTAAAAATAATGTATTAGAGTTTTAGAATACTAAGTTAGCATAACTTAGCAAGGAAGAGGTGCGGTATGAAAAATCATATACGTGACTATGCTACTGCTGCATTCCGTTTCTATGCCGAGCAGGATATGTCAGCAGATGAATATAAGAAAAAAATATATGATGAAGCATTGGAAGACTATAAGAAAAGACAGAAGAGTGAAGGAATAAGTTTTCCAATTGAAGCAGCAATAATCAGAGCTGAAAGAGCAGTCAATGAAAAGCTTGCAGAAATTAAAGATATGGAAGCTGTAGAACTTACTGTTGCAGAGCTTAGGGTTAAACCTCAAGGCAAGGCTATTGTACAGGCCATAGAGACTGTTTACTTTAAAGATGCAGATAAGGAATTAGAAAAGGGCGATATACACAGAAGAGTTCATACAGCAGAAATATATATACCTGCAAGTCAGAAAACAGTTTATCGCTGGCTTAGAGATGCAAGAAAATTATTTGCAGAAAAAAGAGGATTGAGAATTTAAATAAAACTTTTTAAAAAGATGACAGTAATGGGGGTATGTCAAGTGCTATAATGTGTATAGTGGCAATTAGTGGGTAAGGCACTTGATTAAGTTCAAGTGCCTTTTGTTATGGGATTATATAGAAGATCGTTAAAGTTTCGTTTAGCGAAGTTATGTATATGGGGAAAACTATTGGTATTACTAGGTTTGTATAAAGATGGAAACTAAAAGCTGTGAGAGTTATGGCTAATTGAGAATAGTTTATCCTAGTAAATGGTAAATAAAAGGTAGAATAAACCAGAAGAAAGGAAGTGAATAATTTATGGTTAGTTCTTCATTAGAAGAAACTTTAAACTTAAACAAAGATAATGAAATAAATAATACTACAGTAGGATATGTTTCAGGAATAAATGAGGAAGCAAAAGGGATTTATTTTGTGGGAGACGAAGGGGAAGAACTTATATTAGGTCCAGAGATGAAGGCAAGGCTTGAATCTTTCAGGGGACATGAAAGGGTAATCTCAAGTAAAGAAGCAGAGAGTATGTTAAAACAAATGAATATAAGAGAAGGAGATAGTAATGGAATTAAATAAGCCAATGCTTTATAACTGCAATGAGGTGATGCTATGAATAAAGTTGCATGTGATAAATGCGGTAAAAAGTTTGAGATAAACCTTAAGACCAGAAGACTTCCACTTGATGTAAGAGAAGCTTACTTTATATGTCCACACTGCAATGAAAGGTATGTCTGCTATTATACAGACCCACAGATAAGAGAAAAGCAAAAAGAGATTAATAAATTGCAGGATGAATGCTGGAAGATTAAAAGTCCAGCTGAAAAAGCTGATATGGAATTAAAGATTATGAGGTTTAAGGATGAAATAGGAGCAGATATGGAAGAATTAAAGAAAAGAGTCTAATAGGTTAAAAGCTTGTTCTATTGTAAAAAGGACAGGCTTTTTTATTTTGAGAATATAAGGTGGTGACTGTAAGACTTGGCCAGACCAAGAGATGAATATGACAATATATATAAATCTAGAAGATGGCAGAGAGTAAGGAAGATAGTATTAATTAGGGATAATTACTTATGCCAGCCATGTTTAAGGCGTGGGTTAATTAAGGAAGCCAATACAGTTCATCATATAGTGGAGTTAAGAAAAGATTTAAGCAAAGCTTTTGAACTGGATAACTTGGAGTCTATATGTCCTGCTTGTCATAACAAAGAGCATCCTGAACGTAATGGAAGCAAGAAGAAGAAAAAAAGACGAGATATTTATAAATTTTACAATAATGACATTGTATAAAATAATTGTAAATAAATAGAAACGAGTAGCCCCCCTGCCAATAAATAATTACCATTAATTGGCGTAGACCGGGTGGTGACCCTCCCTTTACAATAAATTCGCAGATGAAATTTTTTTGAGAGGGAATTTTTGACTATTTTATTGTTGCATTTTACATTATGTGGAAAGGTGGTGAAGAAAATGCCAACTCCAGCAAAATCGATTAAACTTCAATTATTAAACGGAAATAAAAATCACAGGACTAAAAAAGAAATAGAAAAACGTGTAAAAAATGAAGAAAAGCTAAAAATAGGACATGATAATGTAAAACCACCTCCATGGCTTGATATAACGGCTCAAAAAGAATTTAAAAGAGTTTCTGAACTGCTGATTTCTGTTGAATTAATGACAGATGCGGATGTTACACATCTTGCGTTATACTGTGATACTTATTCCCAATATCTTTCCTATAAAAGACAGGTCAAAAAGTACGGAATGTGGACTGGCGGCAAGCCCAATCCATTTATTAAAAAAATGAGTGAAATGGCAAGACAGCTCAGAGGTTTTGCTGCTGATTTAGGATTGTCACCATCTGCCAGAGCAAGACTTGCAATTAACTTAGAATGTACAGATGAGGATGAAGATGACTTCTAAACTTCTTGAAATGTCCTATACTGCACTTACTAGATGGTGGGAAAACTATAAAAATGAACAAAAAGAATGGGGTGGAATACTTGAGCAGCCATATCCGGAACTTTTAACGACCTGGTATGCTGAAAGACTTATTGACAAAACCATACCTGCAAACAAAGAAAATATCCTGGCAGCTAAAAGGCATCTTAAAGATTTAGAAAGACAAGGTACAGATGATTTTCCCTGGATATTTGACGAAGAAAAAGGACATAGGCCGATAAGATTTATTGAAAAAAAATGCAAGCCTTCCAAGGGAGATTTTGAACAACTCGTATTGCAACCCTGGGAACATTTTGTTGTTGGTTCTTTATACGGATGGGTGCATAAAGACACTGGATTAAGGCGTTTTCGTGAAGGATTAATATTTGTAGGGAGGAAAAACGGTAAAGCTTTAGATCTTGATACCCCGATAGATACTCCGACAGGTTGGAAAACCATGAGGGATATAGAATGCGGAGATTATGTGTTTGGTGTGGATGGGAAACCAACCAAGGTAATTGGCACAAGTGACATAATGGTAAACCATGAGTGCTATAAGGTTACATTTGAAGATGGTGAGTTTATAATTGCTGACACCGAACATATTTGGACAGTTACAACTAAGAGCAGTAGAAAGACATTAAAATATAAACCTTTAAAAGGTAGACAGCTACTAAGGCCGGATTATAGGGAAAGCAATGGATATTTTGATGTGACTACCGGTGAAATGGCAAAGAACTTTAAACATTTCAGAAAAGATGGCAAAGGTATAGAGTATAAATATAGAGTTCCGATGGCAGGAGCTGTTGAATATGAAGAAAAAGATTTGATTTTAGATCCTTATATATTAGGGGTTTGGATTGGTAACGGGGCTTCAGCCAGTGCCCGTATAACGGCTTCAGTTAATGATACAGAAATTATTGAGCATGTGCAAAAAATAGGGGTATCTGTTAACATATACGAGCGAAAACCCAATGTACTGACAGTTACCTTACGAGAACCACTATTAGATAAATACTGCCATAGAGGGCATTTAAAAATAAAAGTGTATGATAGCAGAGGCAAGTGTAAAGCCTGCGCAAGAGAAATTGATTATGCTCATAGACATAATTTACCGCGACCAGAATACAAAATTCTCACAATACAAGAGAAGCTTAGGAAACTTGGGGTATTAAATAACAAGCATATTCCTGAAATATATTTAAGAGCTTCTCTGGAACAAAGATATGAGTTATTAAAAGGTTTGATGGATACTGATGGTTATTGTAGTAAGGCCGGTCAATGTGAATTTGTTCAAAAAAATAAAATAATAATAGATGGATTTAGTAATTTGTTATCTTCTTTAGGAATTAAACATTCCATAAGAAAAAAGCAGGCTAAGTGTAATGAGAAAAAAAGCACTGTTCATTCAGTGCTTTTTTATGTTGATAAAGAACATTCGTGTTTTAAATTAAAGAGAAAACACAAAAGGCTAAAAGACAAGCTCTCGGATAGAATGAAGAACAAAAGTGTAATCAATATTGAAAAATATAAGAGTGTACCTGTTAAATGTATTGCTGTAGAAGATGAAAAAAAACTGTATTTAGCAGGCAAAAACCATACAGCAACGCATAATACTACCCTTATTAGTGGTATTTCTAACTATTCAGTGGGTTTTGATAATGAAAATGGTGCTAGGGTTTATGTACTCGCCAATTCAAAGGAACAGGCCCATGAGCTATTCGATGAAGCCAAAGCAATGGTTGAGAAATCACCATTTCTTAGAAAAAGATATAAAGCTCAAAGAAACGTTATAAAGTATGAAGATAAATTTTCAGAAATTCAGGCGAGAGCTTCAGACAGTAAAAGACTGGATGGTCTTAATACGCACCTTGGAATTTTTGATGAAATTCACGAATTTGATGATTTTAAACTCATAAATGTAATAAAAAAGTCAAGGGGGACAAGAAAGCAGCCTTTAATTATCTATATAACCACTGCAGGATATGTTTTGGATGGGCCATTGATGCAGTTTTATGATGATGGCAAGGAATGCCTTGAAAATATAGAGGATAATATCGACGAGAGAACTTTTTATTATATGGCCAAACTTGATAATATAGAAGAAGTTGAAAATCCGGAACTATGGATTAAGGCTAATCCTAATATTGGCTTAATGGATTTTGTAAGTCTTGTTACTGACTGGAAGAAAGACAGGAAAAGTCCTCAGGAAAGAGCTGATTGGATAACAAAACAGTTTAATATTTTTTCTGATGTTACTGAATTATCTCTTGTAGATATAGAAACAATCAATAAAAACAGCAAAACATTAGATATAAACACCCTGAAGGGCTGTGAATGCACAGGTGGTTACGACCTTTCGGAGACAGAAGATTTTACAGCTGCAGTATTGGAATTTCCATTGCAGACAAGTGAAGTCTTTATTTTATGCCATTCATGGATTCCAAAGGCGAGGTATGACAGGGATAAAAATAAACAGAGATTAGACGAGTGGATAAAAGCTGGTGACTTGACTGTAGTCCCTGGAATGTATGTAAAAGATATTTATGTCCAGGAATGGTTTCAAGAACAGTCAAAAATCTATAAGATAAACAAAATAATGTACGATCCAGCCAAGGCATTGAGGTTAAATGAAGCCTTAAAAGACCTTGGCTTTAAAACTGAAATAGTAAGGCAGGGATTTATTACTTTAGGTGGACCATTACAAGATTTTAAACAAATGCTTTTAGACGGAAAAGTAATTTTCAATAATAGCAAAATCTATAGATGGTACTTGAATAATGTAAAACTTGTTGAGGATAGAAATAAAAATTGGATACCTACAAAGCAAGGCAAAAATAGAAAAATTGATGGTTTTGCGGCTACTTTAGATGCCCATGTTGATGTAATTAATAAATTAGTGAAACCTAAAGGTCCTGCAAAAGTTAGTTTTGCATCCATAAGGAGGAGGTGAGGGAGATTAATTTATTTGGGAAAGTAAAAAATGTATTTAAGTCTAATAGGATAAGGGCACAGACAACTAGCACTCCGGTTTTTCAAAGGTTTGCCAAATGGATAGGGCGTACATTTTGGGGTATAGATAATAGCACATTATCAAATAATGAACTAATTTTCAGTATTATAAGTCGTATAAGTAACACGTTTGCTTCATTACCTGTAAAAGTTTATCAAAATTATGAGGAAGTTCATAATGATATCTCTGATTTGGTAAGTAATTCACCAAATCAGAATATGACAAGCTTTGAATTCCATCAAAAGATGGAAACAGATAGAAATGAGCATGGTAATGCTTATGCACTAATTGAAAGGGATATAAGACTGAATCCTGTAAGTTTAATTCCAATACCTCCTTGTTATGTAATGCCATTTATGAATATTGATGATGGTTCATTGTGGTACGAGGTAAATATAAATGGTTCGACTAGATATATATATAATACTGAAATTATACATGTAAAGCATATAACCGGTTCATCAAGACTTGCGGGTATCAGTCCTATAAAGGTATTGACCAATGCTTTAAAGTACGATAAGGCAGTTCAGGAATTTTCCCTTAAGGAAATGGATAAAATTGATAGTTTCAAGATTAAATATGATGCTAATTTAGGGAAAGAAAAGCAGGAAGCTATTGTTGATAATTTAAGACAATTTATTTCCGATAACGGTGGAGCTTTGTTTGAGGAAAATGGTGTTACTATAGATGAAATACAGAGAGGGTATACATCTGCCGACACCATAAATTCAGAGAAAATAACCAGAACTAAAATGGCCAATGTATTCACTGTTCCTGTTGCGTTTGTAAATGAAGTTGAAGGACAGTCCTATTCCAGTAATGAGCAGGTAATGATTCAATATGTGCAGATGAGATTGACACCGGATGTTAGACAATATGAGCAGGAATACAATAGAAAGCTTTTAAATCCCATTCAAAGAAAACAAGGACAATATTTTAAATTTTCCGTAAACGCACTTCTTAGAGGTGATATGGCGGCAAGAACTGCATTTTATCAATCCGGTGTAAGAAATGGGTATTTAAAACAGGATGAAGTTAGGATGCTGGAGGATTACCCACCTGCAGGTGGTAATGCAAATAAACTCTGGGTAAGTGGTGACTTATATCCTATAGATATGGACCCGTCATTAAGGAAAGGAGGAGATAATAGTGGCACAAAAACAAAAATTTTGGCAAATGAAAATGTCAGCTGATGATGATAAACAAGCTGACATTTTTATTTATGGAGAAATTGTAAGTTATAAGTGGGACGATACCGATACTACAGCAGCATCTTTCAAGAAGGACTTGGATGACTTGGGAGATGTGAATACTATAAATCTGCACATTAATTCTCCAGGAGGAAATGTATTTGAAGGAGTGGCCATAGGTAATATGTTAAAGCAACACAAAGCACAGGTTAATGTCTATGTTGATGCTTTGGCAGCCAGTATTGCAAGCATAATTGCCATGAGTGGAAATACTATTTTAATGCCTAAAAATTCAATGATGATGATTCATAATCCTTTAAGCATTGCATGGGGTAATGCAAAAGATTTTAGAAAAAAAGCTGACGATTTAGATAAAATTGGACTATCTATGCAGACTACTTATCTAAATAAGGCTGGTGATAAATTAGACCAAGACACCTTGCAAAAGCTTATGGATAATGATACTTGGTTATCTGCTGATGATGCATATTCATATGGTTTGTGTGATGTTGTGGAAGAAGAAAATAATATAGCAGCATGTATAAGTGAAGAATTATTTTCTAAATATCGCAATGTTCCTAAAACATTGTTGACAAGAAATATTACTAATTCAATTTCAGTATTGGAAATGGGGGAAAGAAAGAAATTAGCTGAGCAGGCAAGACAGAATATTGAATATACAAAAACAATTTTAGGGGGAATTTATAATGGCGAAAACATTGTTTGAAATGAAACAGGATCTTATTACCATAGGAACACAGTTACAGAAAGTAGAAAATGAAATAGCTGAAAAGGCTGTTGACCCAAAGGTTACAACTGACGATCTTAACAAACTGACTGCTACCAAGGCAGACCTGAAGACGAGATTTGATCTACTAAAAGCACAGCATGATCAACTTGAAGCAGAACAGAAAACAGCACTTGCAGCAAAACAGGCATCAACTAAAAAAGTACTTGATGGCGCAGATGATGAAAAAGCAAAAATAATCAAAGCAAAAGCATTTCTAATAAAAGCTGTAATGACTAAACAACCTATACCAGATGATGTTAAGGCAATTTTGGGAACGAATGTTCAAAACGCTCTTGGTGCTGGCAGCTCTTTAGGAAATGGTGACAAGTTACTACCCTCAACTATGACGCAGGAGTTATTAACTGAACCTATGGCAACAAACCCACTAAGAGGAATTTCCACATTTACTAATATTACTAATTTAGAAATTCCTAAATTACTATTTACCCTTGATGATGATGATTTTTTAGCTGATGATAGTGCAACGGCCAAGGAATTAGTAGCTGAAGGGGATACTGTATCATTTATAAGAAATAAATTTAAAGTGTTCTGTGATATTACCGAGACTGTTTTAAATGGTACTGAAACTAATCTGGTCGCTACGGTACAAGCCGGATTGCAAAGTGGACTTGCCAAAAAGGAAAAAAAGGTAGCCTTTGAATCAACTACGCCAACAGATATGAGTTTTTATAAGAAAAATGAGGCAGGAACAGATTATTTGATTACTAAAAAAACTGGTTCAACTATGTATGAAGCAATAATGGCGGCTTTAGCAGATTTGGAAGATGATTATGCTGAAAATGCGAAGATAGTCATGAAGAAAGCTGATTATTTTACAATGATAAAAGAACTGGCAAATAACAATACCGCCCTATTTGTAGCACCACCTGAACAGATACTAGGGGCACCTGTGGTATTCTGTGATTTAGCTACAGTACCGGTAGTGGGAGATTTTAGGTACTCTCACTATAACTATGATTTAAACATGATTTATGACCAGGACAAGAATGTTAAAACAGGTATTGAGAGTTTTGTTTTAACTGCATGGATTGATCATAAGATTAAATTGAAATCTGCATTCAGATTAGCTGTAGTCACTCCCTAGTCAGCCCCAAGTACCAACTGCCCCAACAAATTTAGCAGGAACGACTACAATCACCCAGGCTAATTTGACATGGGATGCAGTTGAGGGGGCAACTCAATATAACATCTATAGAGATGGTGCGAAGGTGGGTGAAAGTGAAACTAATTCCTATGAAGATACTGGATTAACAGCTTCAACAACCTATGAATATAAAGTATCGGCTGTAAATGCCGTAGGAGAGAGTGCTTTAAGTGATAAATTACCATTAACGACCCAACCTTCAACTTAAAGGAATTGGGGCGATATAAATGATTGGTTTGAATGAACTTAAACTGGCGCTTAGAATTGATACTTCAGATGACGATCCGTTATTAAATATATTCATGGGTACAGCTTCTGACTATGTAAAAGGTGCGATAGGGGACAGGATTCCTGACTTTTACGACAACAACTTCAAATTTGATACTGCAGTTATTCTGCTAACGGATCATTATTATAAAACACGTTCTGCAACAGACGAAACGGACTTAAAAAAAGTTCCTTTCGGGGTTACGACGCTTATACTTCAGATGAAAGGGGATTATCTATATGCATTACAGCAATCAAGCGCAGACAGCGCAACTTAATAATAGAATAATCCTTCAAAAATATGTTACCGTTACTAATGATAATGATTTTAGTATTAAAGAATGGCAGGATTATAAACCCATATGGGCCGCAGCTAAAAATTTACATGGCGAGGAATACTATGCAGCAGGAGAAGAGCAATCCAAAAAAACTGCAATCTTTACAATTCGTTACAGGAGGGACATAGATGAAAGTATGAGGATTAAATTTGGCAAAAGAATTGTTGACGAAAAAGAGATTGATAGAATCTATGAAATTACTTTCATAGATGACATTAAATATCAACGTGAGTTTATGGAAATTAAAGTTTTAGAGATATTTCCCGAGTAGTTAAAACTAAATATTAACGAGGGAGGTGGTATTATGGGTGTAGATATTACGCTTGAAGGAATGGACAAATTGATTGACAAGGTACAGGAGCTTGGAAGAAAAGGTGCAAGCATACAAAATGCTGCACTTAAGGCAGCAGCTCAACCAGTAGCAGAGGAAATGAGAAATACTGTTGGTGTTAGCGATATTAACGAGAAACACATTAGAGATGATATACAAATCTCTGGCGTAAAAACAGAGAGTGGAAGAAAATATATAAGAGTTGGCCCGGGAAAAGAAACTAACTGGAGAGCAAAATTTCCTGAGTTTGGTACTTCTAAAATGAGCGCAAGGCCTTTTATGGGTCCTGCTTATGAAAACAAGAAGGATGAAGCTAAGCAAATTATAAAAGAAATATTAAAAGAAGGATTAGGGCTATGAATAAATTATCTACTGTATTACAGCCCACAGGAGTAGAGGTAAGTAGGTTGAATTATGCAGGAACTGCCGATCCTTATATCGTTTGGTTCATTTACAATGAAAATGGAGAAGCTTTTGCTGAAAATGTAGAAATAGAAACTGGATATTATATTCAAGTTGACATTTATACAAAAGGTGATTTTACAAGTCTATACAAGCAAGTGTTGGAGCTTATGACAGCAGCAGGATATTATAGGACATTCACAACGGAAACGTACGAAGCAGATACAAAACTAAACCACAAAATAATTAGGTTTAAATATGTTGAGAGTTCTCAAAATTGAGAGCTTTTTTATTTTGTTAAAAAAAGGAGTGATTATATATGCCTTTAATGGGTATAGAAAAGCTTTATGTAGCAAAACAGACAACAGATACAATTGCAGGTATGACATTTACTACACCACAGTATTTTAAGAATGTTCAAGAACTTTCTATAAAACCAAAAACAAATAGTGCGAAAGCTTATGCAGAAAACAGGTTGGTAGATCAAGCTACTCAGTTTGATAGTGCAGATATATCTATGAGTAGATACGATATGTCCAGTGCTGAGAGGGCTTTCGTTTTGGGTCAGAGTTTAACTGCAACAGGAGGAACTGTCAGTGCAGATTCAGATACTCCTCCATTTATTGCCCTTCTTTATAAATCTCCTATAAAAGTTAATGGAGTTTTGGGGTATAGGTATGGAGTAATATACAAAACAATGTTTGAGCCACCAGATGAAGACATGAAAACATTAGAGGGCAAACCTGATTTGTCAGAAGTCCCTAAATTGAGTGGTACAGCACAGCCAACCGAATGGTCATTCCAGGATGGAAATAAAACAAAGCATCCATGGGAATATCACGTTGACACTACAGACCCTAATTGCCCGGAAGATATTGACGACTGGTGGTTTGATAGTGTTGCAATGCCTTCCCTTACTGCTATAAATGCACTGGAGCTGTCTTCTAGTACTCCATCCGATAGTGCTACAGCAATTGCATTAGATACAAAACCAACCTTAACATTTAATAATGGTATTGCAGATTATAGTAATGTATTATTGTTGAATGTTACAGATGGTGTTTTGGTTGCAAATACAATGGAACTTAATGACACTGGCAAGATTTTAACTATAACACCAAGTGCCAATTTGGTAGTGCAAAAAACATATCAGATCGTTGTACAGGGTGTAAAAGATGTTTATGGACAATCTTTAGGAACACAATTAATTAGATTTACTACGGTGGATGCTTAATATGGAGGGTTTATACCCTCTTTGCTATTAAATTAAAAATAATATAGAAGGGAAGTTAAAAATATGAGTGAAAATACAGATATGAAGCAATTAGGTGTTGAAGTAGAGCTTGATAGAAAGAGAAGATTAGTATTTGATTTAAATGCTCTTTGCGATATAGAGGAAAAGTATGAAAGTGTAGATAATGCAATTAAAGCTGTTGGTAAGTTTGGTAAAGGAGGTATGAAAGATCTAAGATATATGTTGTGGAAAGGTCTGTCTAATGAAGATGAAAAACTAACTGAAGAGGATGCAGGACGTTTAATGGATACTCCTATGCTTGGAGTGTTAACCGATAAATTATTGTTGGCGCTGGGTATTTCACTTCCCCCAAAAAATGAATCAAAAAACGAGGAAACCAAGGGAACGGATGCGGCGAAGAAGTAAGATTTCCTTGGGCACGTATGATTATTATAGCTACAACATGTTTAAATATGACGGAAGAAAAATTCTGGAGAACAACTCCTAGAAAATTCTTTTCATTGTGGCATGAATATAAAATATTCTATGGTCTCGAAAAAGAAGAGAAGGTCTTATATGCCAATGAGATTTTTTGATGTAGTGGAAATATATTCTCCTTTTTGATATTATAGAAATATATTACAAAAGGGGGATTTATTTATGAAAAAAACTGCTTTTATTTTAGGAACAATTGCTGGCATTGTTGGTATAATTAGCTGTGGTATTCTACTGTATGTTGGCTTAAATACAACGGTAGATCATGATAATGTTTATAGCGTTATCATTATATCTTTTATTGGACTTATTTTACAGATAGTTGGGCTGGTATATGCTCTAATGGTTGAAAGTAAAACTGAAATAGCAGGAAAAGTTATGATAGTTGCAGGAATATCTGATTTGATTGTGTCCTTCTTTTCAATATTAGGAGACAGCCCAGTAACATTTATAATATGCTTTGTAGTATTTGTTTTATTTTTAATTTCTGGTATATTTGCAATTAAAGCGTCTAAGGAAACTATTACAGAATGAAGAATAATATTTAAACTTAAACCAAAGTTGCTCACTCTAAGTATATAATGTTCTCCCTAAATTGTTGTATTATGGAATAGCATGGACAATATAATGTTAAAGGGTTATGTCGCTAAAGGAGCTATTGTAATCAGATATAGCGATGGAACAAGTTTAAAATTAATAAAATAATATTTAAAAAGTCTTAGAAATAAGGCTTTTTTATTTTTCCTCAAAAAGGAGGTGAAATAATGCCGGAAAATGAAGATGTTGGAAGCCTTGCAGTCAAAATAGCCATGGAAGACAGTTCTTTTCAAGCCGGATTGCAAAACTTAAGGCGTAATATGTCTGTGATAGATAGTAGCTTTAAAGAAAGCGTTGCAGGTCTTAAAGATTGGGGAAAAAATTTAGATTCTCTACAGAGCAATGCCAGTGCTTTGGGTGAAAAAATTGAGTTACAAAAGCAGATAATAGAAAAATATCAGCAGCAACTTGAAAAATCCAAAAGCAATTTAGATAACAACTCCAAGGCCATGATGGATTTAAAATCTAAAGTTGATGAAGCAAAAACAGCATGGCAGGAAGCAGCAGCAAGTGAAGATAAAAATTCAGAAAGTACCAAAAAATTAAAACAGACTTATGATGAACTTAATAAGCAATATACAGATTCGGAGCAAAAAGTAAGAAATAATGCAAAAAGTATAGACGGATATACAATACAGGTTAACAATGCAACCTCTAAATTAAAGGGACTCGAAAATCAACTTCAAGAAACAAACAATAAAATAAATAACTTCAAATGGGCATCTGTAACGAGTTCATTGGAAGAAAATAGTAAAAAATTTGAATCTGTTAGTGTTGGAGCAAGCAAGGTAGGAGACGGCTTGCTCCGTTTGTCTGCGCCTTTAGTTGGCGTTGGAATCGCTGCATCAAAAATAGGAAATGATTTTGAAACTTCTATGTCACAGGCTGCAGGTGCTTTAGAGAAACCTATAGCGCAGATGGGAAGTTTACGTGAACTTGCCTTAAAAACTGGACAAGATACTCAATTTTCTGCAACACAAGCAGGAAATGCCATAACAGAACTTGCAAAAGGTGGCTTGACAGAAGCGCAAATAAAAGGTGGAGCACTTAAATCTACAATGGATTTAGCTGCTTCTTCTGGAATGGAACTGGGGGTTTCTGCAAATACTGTTGTACAGGCAATGGGTGCCTTTGGGCTTTCTGCCGACCAAGCCAGTCAGGCAGTAAATGCTCTTGCTGGAGCTGCAGCAGCTTCCAGTACAGATGTTGAACCACTATCACAAGGTTTAGCTCAATGTTCAGCACAAGCAAAACTAGTAAATTGGTCTATCCAAGATACGGTTGCAGTTCTGGGAGAATTTGCAGATGCTGGAGTGGTTGGAAGTGATGCTGGAACATCTCTTAAAACTATGCTTCAAAGGCTAGGAGCTCCAACGGATGATGCTGCTACAAAAATGGAATCATTAAAAATCAATGTTTGGGATAGTAATGGACATATGAAAAATGCAGCTGGTATTGCAGAGGAATTACAATCTAAAATGAGTGGACTGTCAGATGCAGAAAAACAGGCTGCAATGAATACAATCTTCGGAAGTGATGCAACTCGTGCAGCTAGTATTTTAATGGCTAATGGTGCCAAAGGATTAGAAAAATATACAAATGCTACAAATGACCAGAGTGCTGCATCCAGGCTGGCAGCAAGTCAGATGGGTGAAACCAGTAAATCTATCGAACAGATGCTTGGTTCATTAGAAACAGCAGGAATAAAGCTCCAAGAAGCGTTGGCACCGACTATAAAATCTGTTGCCGATAGTGTTGGTAATCTTGCCGATTCTTTTGGAAATTTAAGCCCTGGAACGCAAAAATTAATAGTAGATTTTGCAGGAATTACTTTAGCAGCAGGAGGTACCTTAAAAGTATTCGGTGGCTTGGCTAAAAGTGGAAGTAATATTTTAGATTTTCTTGGTAAGTTTACAGGGAAGGCTGCTGCCGCAAGTGCCGCCGCAGGAGCCGCAGCAACAGCAGTAGAAGGAGTTGCTGCAGCAGAAGCTGGAGCTGGTGCAGCCGCTGGTGTTGCTGCTACAGGAGGACTTGGGGCTTTTGCAGCAAGCTTAGGAAGTGCAGCATTGGCAGTAGGACCATATGTACTTGCCATTGCTGGAGTTGCGGCGGCCGGATATGGTGTATATAAAGCCTATAAATACGCCACAGACCAGACAATACCACAGGTAGATTTGTTTGCGGATAAAGTTGAACAGACTTCAAAACGTGTTCAACTTGCACAAGGCCAGACATCACAATCGTTTCAAAAACAGACTATTACAATCAGTGAAAGCACGCAAAAAGCAGTATCAGCCTATGTGAAATTAAATGACAGTGTGACAAAAACCCAACAAAGCATATCTGTAAATTCCGAAAAATTTACTACTCAAACTAAAAACACCGTAATTAAAAATTTCACAGATATTGTAAACCAGTCAAATAAGCTTGATAGTGAAATGAAAACAAATAAAATTAAAGCTTTCACTGATATGGTTAATAACACCAATAATCTAACTGCTAAAAATAAAACTTCTATAGTGAATCAGTACAAACAAATGCTTTCCCAAGTAGGGAATATAAGTGAACAACAAAAAAATGAACTGGTTAAAGATTTTCAGGATACATTGACTAAATCTGTGGGAATTACGCAACAGCAAGTTAACCAAGTAAAGTCAAAATATGATCAAATGACCCAAATGGTTAATGCTGCGGTAGATGAAAGAACACAGCATGAAACAAAAACGTTGCAGGATTTATTTTCCAAAAGTACATCTATAACAGATAAAGAACAACAAACTATTCTACAAAGCGTATCTCAAAAGGGAGAAGAGAAAAAACAAAAAATATCGGATTTAGAAAATCAGATATTAACTATATATCAAACTGCTTCCAATAATCATAGAGATTTGTCATCCGCAGAGAAACAATTAGTCAACCAAATTCAAACGGAGATGGAACAAAATGCTGTTCAAACTCTAAGCAAAAGCGAAGTTGAGAGTAAAGTAATCCTTGAAAGATTAAAGGAATATAATGGAAGCATTACATTGCAACAGGCGAGCGACACTATTCAAAATGCTGAAAAAGCTCGTCAAGGTTCAGTTAAAGCTGCCAATGACAAATATAATGAAACAGTCGCTGCAATAATTCAGGAAAGAGATGGAGCGCATTCTATTAGCGCAGATCAAGCTGATAAAATGATTGCTGAGGCTGAAAGGCAACGCAAAGATAGTGTCCAAAAAGCTAACGATCTAAAAGAGGGCGTTGTTGAAAAGGTTAAAGGCATGAATCATGATGTAGAGGAAAACATTAATACTTCTACAGGAAATATGTTATCTCCTTGGGAAAAATTAACTGAAAATATAAAAAAGAAATGGGAAGGTCTTAAAACTTGGTTTACTAATAATCCAATAGTAGCTGCAGTGAAGGCAATATCAGGTGCATCTAATACTGGTATTTTAGGAAATATACTGGGAGGTTTCGCAGAGGGTACAGATTATGCACCACCGGGATGGCACTGGGTTGGTGAAGAAGGGCCAGAACTTTTCAATTTTGCAGGCGGCGAACAGGTTATTAATGCCAAAGATTCTAAGGACATTATGGAGCAAATGCAAAATGGAGGCAAAACAAAAACCGCCAGTACTACAACCAGTACTGCAACACAGATGAAATCCACTGAACAGTATGCCGAAAATCTGAATACTAGCCTCGGAACTGGTATTACAAATAGCATTAATGATGTTGTGGCTCCTTTAAATGAGCTTATAACTAAATTGAATACCTTAATGACTAATTTTGCTACCCAATATACAGAATATGGGGAGCAGAATGTTAAAAACTTAGGTGATGGAATTACACAAAGTCAAGGCACAGCCACAGCACCACTTAACGCCCTTACTGAAAAGCTTGGGAATAATTTAGATGCATTTTCTACTAGTGCCTCTAAATATGGTGTACAAACAAGCAATAATATTGGTGATGGTATAACAGATAATTCTGATGCTGTAATAAACGCAGGAAATAATATAACAGATACTTTGGATGCAAGTTTAACTAAATTCGTGTCTGATTCAGGGGACTATGGAATTAATACAGACACCAATATAAGTAATGGCATAACAAGTAACTTGAACATGGTAACAGGTGCCGTAGAAGATATGGCAGATACTTTAAATAGTAATTTAACTGCCTTTGCTTCTGATGCCCTAAATTATGGCTTGGATTCTGACACGAGTATAGGGAATGGTATAACCAATAATTTAAATGCAGTTATAGGTGCCCAAAGTAATTTAACTGATACCCTGGACAAAAATTTAGATACTTTTGCAAGCAATTCCATTAACTATGGATTAAATACAGATACTAATATTGGAAGTGGAATAAGTAATAATGCTAACGCAGTTATAAACGCACAGAATAATGTAACTACTACACTTGGAAATAACTTAACTGCTTTTGCGTCGGCGGCTACACAATATGGCCAAAGTACAGATACATCTATAGCAAATGGTATAACAAATACTGCAGGCAATGTTACAGGAGCAGGTAATAATTTAACGTCTACATTGGGAAATAATTTTAATACTTTTGCACAAGGTTGTACCCAATATGGAACAGGTGTTACGAATTCGATAGCCGAGGGTATGAGATCTGCTGAAGCCAATGCTGTTAGTATAGCCAAAGAACTTACCCAAAAGATTATTGAAGCCCTTACTGGTCCTGATGGATTTGATATACATTCACCGTCCAGAAAAACAACATGGATAGGTGAAATGGCTATAGAAGGGCTTATAAATGGTTTAGATTCCCAAGATGCCCTAGCTTTCTTCCAAAACAAAATAGGAAGTGCAATATCTGGTGTAGGGGGGAATGTAACCAACTGGTTAAGCGCAGCTCTAGCTATTACAGGAACTCCTATGAATTGGCTACCTGGACTGGAAAGGCTAGTTCAGGCTGAATCTGGTGGAGATCCCATGGCAGTAAACCCTCAAAGTGTTAATGGTGAACATGCTTCAGGATTGCTCCAAACATTATATTCAACATTTGAATCCTATAGGTTGCCTTCACTTCCTGACAATATGTTCAATCCTATTGCTGATGCAGCAGCAGCCATAGAATATATAAAAGCTACGTATGGAAGTGTATATAACACTCCACTTTTTACAAGTGGCGGTGCTTACGTGGGTTACGAAACTGGAACTGATAATGCAACTGCAGGGGTTCATCCAGTGGCCGAAAATGGGTTCGAAATAGTAATGAACAAAACACTGGGATTGTTTAGTGGAGGAGAAACAGTCTTAAATAATTCCGATTCGACCGAGCTTTTAAACAGTATTGGAGCTCTTAGCTCTGGTTCCACGACCTTAGGCGCAGATATAGTTAAAAATATTGCAAGTGGTATAACAAGCAATATGGATGTTTTAAAAAATGCTATCCAGGGACTTACAGGTACAGTATCGCAAGATTTAGATACAGGTCTGGCAAAAGCAGCCACTTCTGAATCTGATTTTATGCAGTTACTCGCCGATACCATGAATCAAAATAGTGATAAACCCGCAGAGGTAACTAAAAAAGTAGCTGACTTGGTATCGCAAAGGGTAAATGCCATAAAGGATAACCTGGCGGCACAGGTAAAAGATTTAAATAATCAACTGTATAATTTGGGCCAGCAGGAAGATGTTTCTTTAAGGGGTGTAAAAGGTGCCGATAAATATGCCATCCAGGACGAATATGAAGCTAAAAAGAAAACTATAAAAGATGAAATAGCCCTCAGAAAAGAACAGGCTGACAAGGAAATAGATGAAATACAGAAAATAGGAAAAATGTCTAAGGAACAGATACAAGAGGAAATAGACGCTAAAAAGCAGGCTGTAACTGACATAGACAAATTAAATGATGTCCTCGTAAAATCGATTGAAAGAAAGTTAAATGCCGAAAAAGAAGCTGCAATTGAAAGTGCCAACCTAAAGGCCAAGGAAGAAAAACTTACTAAAGACCAGTTAAGTAATTTGCTAGAATATGTAAATAATTACTATGCAGAAAAGTTGGATAAAGACGCCATAGCAGCACAGGCAGAACAATTGATTACATCTAAAAGCCAGGATACAATCATTAATTTGCTTAGTCAGTATGGTAATTTATATGAAGATAGTGGACTTACGCTTGGACAAAGGTTAACCACAGGCGTTAAGAGTTGGACAGATTTGATACCTGGTATAGTGGGTAATGCCATGCAGAATGTACAGGCAGAAGTACAGACAGCAGCTGTAAATGTACAAAGTACCTTAGGTAATATAATGCAAAACATATCAACCGTAGGTGCTGCAGGGGCACAGCTTGCAGGAGTGGATACAAGTAGTTTTGATGATATATTCTCTAAATGGAAAGATTCCGGCATGGGGAGCTTGGATATTGAAGAAGACCCTGTACAAAAAATAGAAGATAAATATAAAGATGCATTTAATGAAATAGAGCTTGAAATGATTAAGTTAGGCAAAGATACTTACAGTACTACAGAAGAATTGGAAAAGCAGCAGGATACTATTGATTTGCAGAATAAGAAGCTTTCTGAAATGCAAAAGGAATATAAGGAAGTTGTAAACGCTGTTGGTTCTACTGATGATAGTGCAATTCAATTAGAGAAGGATATAGCAAGTCTGACTGTTGAAATAGAAAATAGCACTAAAAAATTGCAGCAGGATACTATAACGAATGAATACCAGAGTGCTATAGATAGTATTGATGATGCAATCTCAAAACTTGATGTGGATACTAAAAGTCTCAGTGATGAGCTGGATAAACAAAATAATATCTATGATGAAAATATGAAGAAACTTTCATTTATGAAAGAAGAATACTCTGAACTTGTGAAGATATTTGGTGAAAATTCTGATGCTGCACTGGGTTTAGGAGAAGATATAAAGGATTTGACATCTACAATAACTGGAAATGTAACAGAAGCAAGACAAAATATCAGTGATGGTATAGATGATTTTACAGCGAAGGTAAAAGATGCTCTCAAGGAAATGTATACTCAACAGCAGCAGGATTTTGAGGATTCCATTAATTCTCAACTAGAGGATTTGGATACTTGGAAAGATACTTCCATTGATAATATCAATTCTGTATATGATGCTAAAATAAAGGCATTGGAAACACAGACGGAAGCTGAAGACAGAGCTGCAACGGATGCTGAAGAATTAGCCAATATCAATAGCTTACAGGAATCTATAGATTATGAGCATAACGAATATAATAAGCAGCAATTGCAAAAACAGCTAGATACAGCCATAACAGATAGAAATAAAAGGTTGCATGAACAGGAAATAGAAGATCAGAAGGCGGCTTTAGAAGTTGAAAAGCAAAACCAACTTGATAGTCTTGATACTATATATGAAGCAAAGAAAAAAGATTTGGAGAAGCAGCTCCAGGATATTAAAGATTTCTATGCTAAAAAACTTGATGCTACAAACTTGGAAGCAGAGGCTGAAAAAATGGTTATGGAAGGTAATCAGGAAGAAATCATAGAGATTTTAAAAAGCTATTCATCTGATTATGAAAGCGCCGGAAAAACGCTTGGCGAAAAACTTTTTGAAGGCTTTAGAAGCAAAATAGAGGGCATTACTGACATGATAAGCAACATAACAGCACAGATTAATGCTGCGAGGGATGAAGCAATACAAATAGCCCAAGATAGTATAGTGTCAGATTATGTAAGTGTTACAGCTCCAACCTATCCAGGGACCCCTAGACAAGTTTCTGGTTCGCAGACTATAGTAAATAACATTACTTATAATAGCCCTACAGTACTATCCCCGAGTGAGCAAAATCGACAAGTTGACAGTATGCTAACCAAGATAGCATTCTCTATATGATGGAGGTGGAATTATGCAACAGATTATATATATAAATAGTAGAGGGCAGAGCATTACATTAGGTAATTCTTGCCCTTTCGTTTTGGAAAAAATAGATGGTACAGGAGGTACCAAGAGTACATTATTAACTACAAAAGCTCCTGGTCAAGATGGCAAGAGCCATCATGGAACTCTTCTGGAAGAAAGGACTTTAAATATTACAGGCTATATATGCGGAAATTCCTTAGAAGATATGGATACAAAAAAACAACAATTATGTAGTATATTCAATCCCAAATTCAAGGGAAAGCTGATTTATACTAACAATATAGGAGAACACACCACAGGCTGTATTGTTCAGGATAGCCCAACTTTTAAAGATAGAACTTCAACTATACAACAGTTCTTAATACAGTTATTCTGTCCGGAACCATATTGGAAAGAATTAGAAGAAATAAAAAACGAAATGGCACAGTGGGTTGGAGATTTTATGTTTCCACTTGAAATTCCAGAAGAAACAGGAATAGAAATGGGGCATAGAGTAAGTACGCTGATTGCGAACTGTCTTAACGTAGGAGATGCAGAATGTCCTATAAGGGTAGAATTTAAAGCCCTTGCAACCGTAGTTAATCCAAGTATTTTGAATGTATATACCCAGGACTTTATAAAAGTAAAAAGGACGCTTACTGTAGGAGATATGCTTGTTATAGATACTTCTTTTGGAAATAAAAGAGTTGAAATGATTAAAACGAATGGAGTAATTCAAAATGTATTTAATTATATAACTTTGGATACAACTTTCTTGCAGCTTGATGTAGGTGACAATCTTCTCCGTTATGATGCAGAGGAAGGCATAGATAACTTGGAAGTGGGGATTTATTATACCCCAAAATATGTGGGGGTGTAAGAATTGAAAAAAGTACCTATGAGAATTATAGATAAGGATTTTAACCTACTCGGTGAGATAGATGATTATGAAAGTTTACAGTTTATCCGTAGGTTTTATAAGGTGGGAGAGTTTGAACTGCATATAAATATGGATAAGGCCAATACAGATACCTTGGTTAAAAACAATTTAATCATTCTAGGAAGCAGCCTTAATAAAGTTGGAATTATAATGCACCGAGAAAACTCTGTTGATGATAATGGAGTTGATGAACTTATTATAAAGGGTCCCACCTTAAAAGGCATTATGTCTAGGAGGCTTATAGTTCCACCTGTAAACGGCAATGGATATGACAGCCAGACGGGAAGTATAGAAACCATTTTAAAAGCTTTTGTAAACAACCATGTGATAAACCCTACGGATGCAGATAGAAAGATACTACAGGCTGCTATAGCTCCAGACCAACAGAGAGGTAAACAAGACAAGTGGAGAAGTAGGTTTGAAGTACTTTCTGATAAATTGGCTGAAATAGGTGAATACGCATCTATGGGTTGGGATGTTGTACTCGACATATATAATAATAAATGGATTTTTGATGTAGTGGAAGGTAGGGATCTAACAGTAGATCAGGATACTCTGCCCCCTGTTATTTTTAGCACAGACTTTGATAATATAACGAATCCCCATTTAATTCAGAGTTTAATCAATACCGCCAATGTCGGGTACGCTGGAGGGCATGGAGATGATGCGGACAGACTTATACAACAGATGGGAAGTTCAACCGGAGTGGAGAGGATGGAAACTTTCCTAGATTGCAGCCAGGCTGAAGATGTCGCAGAGCTTACCTCAATGGCACAGCAAAAGCTTAATGAACTTAAAGAAATAAAAACATTTGAATTTGAAATTATTCCTGACAATACATTCATTTATGAACAGGATTATGATTTGGGGGATACAGTCACAGCACAATCTAGAAAGTGGGCAGTAACAATAAACTGTCAAATTATTGAAGTTAAAGAAATATATGAGGTATCGGGTTTTAAATTACAAGCTACTTTTGGAACTAATATTCCTAGCCTTCTCACAGTATTCAAGAGAAATTCAAAAAAGGTGGTGAGATAATATGGAAAAATCGTTTTGCTTCAACAGTATAAATGGAGATAGAAAATACAAAGCTGAAGATTTTAGAGAATACTTTGCAACCTTTATAGGTAATGGGGTATTCCCTAATCCAAGCACTAATTTACAGGTTATAGGCGAAAACGGGGATATGACAGTAACACTTAAAGTAGGAAATGGATGGATCAATGGAGCCCTGTATATAAATGACAATGATTTGATTTTACCCATAGACGTAGCAGACGGTGTTCTAAATAGGATAGATAGAATAGTACTTAGAATGGATACGGTAGGCAGGGCAATAAATGCTAAGGTAAAGAAAGGTGCTTTTGCAAGTTCTCCAGTAGCACCAGTATTACAGAGAGATGCTGACGGTTACGAGATTGGAATTGCAGATATTTATATTGCAGCAGGAGCTACCCAGATTACCCAAGCTAATATAACGGATTTAAGACTTAACACCAGTTTATGCGGAATAGTTCATGGGACTGTGGAGCAGGTAGATACTACAACACTTTTTAATCAGTATTTGTCTTGGCTAACACAAAAGAAGGCTCAATATGATGCTGATATGTTAAGCTGGACAGCGCAAAAACAAACAGATTTTAATACCTGGTATAACAATATAACTTCCGCATCTCAAACAGAAATAGATAATATGGAAGCAGATTTCCAACAGGATTGGGATAGCTGGTTTTCTGCTGTGCAAAATGTTTTAGATGGGGATACAGCTGGAAATTTGTTAAATATGATAAACAACCTTGCAGGGGAAGGAAGGACTACTGAAACTGTAAAGGGAAATGCAGATGATATAGCTAGTTTGGAAGAGGAATATAATGCACATGACATGAGAGCTGCGACAGGAAATATTTTAGGACATGTAAAAGTAGATAATGATAGTGTAAAAATAGATAGTAATGGTGTTATATCAGTACGAAAACCGTTGGATTATGGAAGGTATCAGGCTGAATTTGGGTTGGAGGATGCCGAATTAAGTTATTGTAAATTGAATAACGGTACAGCATTTTTATCAGGTTTTATTGTAACAACCCCATTACCAACCGCGACTGTAAACAATTATCCTACAAATAGTGGGTATCAATATGGTGAGAGATTAGATTCAACCTATACTGCAAATATAGACGAAATAAATTATGTTGATATTAGTTTGGCTAAACATGGTTCCCCTACGAAAAATGTGACATTAACTGTTTATGATGATACAAGCAAAGCCATTTTAGGAAGCGCTTCTGTAGTGCCTTCAAATATTACAGTGAGTACAGCCTCTACATCAACGATGATTAGATTCACATTTGAAACTCCAATTATAGTTACAAGGGGACATGTTTTGCAATTAAGACTTTATGCAGATACAATAAGTGATGGGACAGTTGACTACTATGTATTTGGCCATACTACAAATGATGCTATAGCTTCTGCATATGTGTTACAAACAGATTCTACAGGTAATTGGTCTGGCACGTTAACTTCTATTACAGGAGCAGATTTATATTTTGCTATTAATTATACTAACTATCATATTCTCTCTGGCACCGCAACAAAAACAGTAACACCTTCAGATATTAAAAAATGGGGCAATATAAAATGGACACAAAATACCCCTGCTAATACAAGTGTTGTGTGTGATGTGATAAATAAAAGTTTTTTATATAATCATACTGCTGGAACCTCTGGTACTGCTGGTATGGTATACGGAACAACCCAGTGGTTTGCACAAAAATTTATACCTAATAAAAATTCTTCTAAACAAGCTATAGCTGTGAAATTAAAAAGGGTTGGAACAATACTTTCTGATCTACAAGTCCATGTTTATAATGATAATTCAGGTAAACCAGGAACTTCTTTAGGAAATACAACAATACCATATTCACAAATTCCAACAACCGAATCATATGTAAATATAGAAACAAATGTAAATTTAGTAAATGGTCAAACTTATTATATTCTTTTTAAAACTACAAGCGGAGATTCTGGTAATACTTACTATTTAAGTACAGAAAATGTATCTAGTGGTGGAGGGTATTCATCTGATGGAGGAACAAGTTGGAGTTTTTCATATACATTAACATGTTCTATTGAAGATGAAGTGATTGTAAAATCTAACATTCAATCACTTCAAGATTTATCAGATATAGATGTAATTCAATATCCAAGTTTAACTTTAAGATGGACATTAAGTAGAAATAGTGTAGAAGATTCAAGTCCTACAGTTTCAGATGTTAGTGTAACTTGGGAAGGGAAGGGATATAATGGTGATGGTGCTTGGGAAAAGATTGCAGATATAACTTTAACAAGCAATACTGCACAAATCGATTTTATGAATTTAGGATTGGAAAACTATAAATGTTTAAGATTAATTGGAATTGCTAAAAGTACAACTCAAGGTCAAAATTTAAGCATGATATTCAATGATGATACAACTTCTTCTTATCCTTTTGTACTTTTTAAAACACCAAATACACAATCACAATCAACTAATACATCTATTTTATTGCCATCAGTGATGGTTGCTCCATCGGATACTCAAACTTTTTTGTTTGAAACAACTATTAGTAACTTGCCCAATTTAATAAAATCTTCATCTACTAAAAGTGGTTCAACGTACTTTAATGAAATAAGATTACAAATAGCCAATTGGAATAAAACATCACAAATAACAAAAATAACTTTAAAACCTGCAACTGATGGATTAATTGCGACAGGTTCAACATTTAAAATTATGGGGGTGAAGTAATTGGCAGATAAATTAGTTGTTACAAGTCAAGGTGTCCAAGAATCAGATTTTACAGAAGAAGAAAAACAAGCTATAGAACGACAAAGGCAAAATGATTTTGGTAATCTAAAACAGCAAAAACTTACTGAATTAAGCCAATCCTGTCAAAATGCAATAACAGGAGGCTTCAACTCCACTGCATACCAAAATACGAATAAGATTTATGACAGCACTTTGGAAGATCAATCCAACATAACAGGAAATGCCCTAAGTGCAGTATCTAAAGTGTCTGGAGTACCAGGTTGTGAAAATGATACCTTCTACTACCACGCAAGAGGTGAGGAATTTGTTGAGTGGCAGCCAGAAGAATGTTTACAACTTGCAAGGGATTTTAAAATATTTAAGGAACAGCAATTAATAAGAAATAAGCAACTGCAAGCATATGTAGAAACTCTTGCAACTACAGAGGAGGTACAGGCCATAACATGGGATACAGTTATTCCAACTTAAAAAAGAATTTAATTCTAATATTTATAATGGGCAGTATTTATATGGTTTTAGAAGGCCTATGGCGTGGATGGACACATATATCTATGCTGGTAGTGGGAGGAATAGCAGCTTTCTTTATTGGAAAGCTTAATGAGCAGCCAACATTTTATAATAGAAAGATGTGGCAGCAGTGTATTATAGGTACTTTAATAATCTTGATATTAGAATTTGTTTCAGGGGCTATTTTAAACATATGGCTCCAGATTGAAATATGGGATTATTCTAATATCTGGGGAAATATTTTGGGACAGATATGTATTCCCTATGCTGTAATATGGTTTTTACTGGTTCCATTTAACATATATATTGATGATTATTTAAGGTATAAGTTTTTTGGAGAGAAAGAACCGGAAGGGTTATTGAAAAATTACAAGGATTTAATTTTAGGGAAATAAAACACAAGGCAAAATAGGGCTAGAGATAGCTTTTTTATTTTGTCTTGAAATATTAATAAATGAGGTGAGGATGTGGAAGGGAAAACGAATATAATTGAAACAGGAGTAATTGAAGTTAAAGTTACAGCGAACTGGGGAACTGGAGAAGCAACCCAAATGAATGATGATGCTGAACCAATAAAGAGAATATAAGGAGTTTTAGAAGGTCTAAGGCTTTTTTTAATGCTTAAAAATAACTAGATAGGAGGTTTAAAGTGGATCATCAAAGAGTTTTTAACCTATCTATAAGTACCTTTGGGGGAATTATGACGTTTATTTTTGGAGGTTGGGACATTTGCCTATATGTGTTAGCTGCTTTTATGGTTTTAGATTATGGTACCGGAGTATTTAGTGCCTATATAACAGGCAAGGTAAATTCTCAAACAGGCTTTAAAGGTATATTAAGAAAATCTGAAATTTTTGTGGTTCTAGCTGTAGGTACTTTACTTGACAGGCTCTTAAATGAGGGTACATGGATATTTAGAACAGTGGTTTGCTACTATTACATTGCAAACGAAGGAATCTCTATCTTTGAAAATTGCGGGAAGAGTGGACTTCCACTCCCGAAAAAAATAGTAGAAGCTTTAGAACAATTAAAAAATAAATAGGAGGAAAATCGTATGATTAAAGGAGTAGATATAAGTAATTTAAATGGTTCTATAGATATAAACAAAATTAAAAATGCTGGCCACAACTTTTTAATAGCCAAGGCCACAGAGGGAAGTACCTTTATAGATAAATTTTATAATGCCAATATTGCTAAAGCTAAAGCCCTGGGATTTATAACCGGGGCTTATCATTTTGCCAGATTTACAACCATAGCAAAGGCTATTCAGGAGGCAAACTTTTTTAAACAGATTGCTGCAGGTGCTAGTCCTGATTTTGTAGTATTAGATTTTGAACAACAATGTTCTGGTGATATGACAGATGCGTGTCTGGCTTTCTTAGAAATAGTGGCTACTATAGCACCTGCGCTTATTTATTGTAATCCAAGTTATATAAAAGCATATTTAAATTCTAGAATAACAAAGTATCCTCTATGGGTAGCCCATTATGGAGTAAGCAGTCCAAGTACTGTATTATGGCCTGATTATGCTATGTGGCAGTATACAGAAAAAGGGCAGATACCAGGAATAAGTGGATACCTTGATTTAAACTATATGACAGAATCATTTTATAATAGCATTGCTACAGGCGAACCAGTAAAACCAAACCCACTTGTAGAACAAATTAAAGCACTTCAATATAACTTGAACATTGATTATAATGCAGGGTTAGTTATAGATGGAGTAGCAGGTAAAAATACACTTGCAGCATTAAAAGGGATTCAAGATATCATTATTAAGGGTCATAAGTCCCACGTGGTCCTATGGATTCAACAGAAGCTAGAACAATATGAATATTTAAAGGAAAATTCCTACACTCAAATGCTGTATGACGAACCAACTTTTCAGGCCGTAACTGAACTCCAGAAGAATTGGGAAAGACCGACAGATGGAGTCTTAAGGCCGGAGACATGGAATATATTTTTGAATAACTAAAATAATTTAAATTCTCATTTTATCAAGGGAAAGGTAAAGTGAGAATTTTTTAATGTAAGGCTAGTAAAATAGCTATTTTTTAAATTATCAAAGTATAAAAATTCAGGAGGAATGTAAAATGAAAGAACAAATATTAAGCATGGGAGTACAGTTTATTATAGGAGTGGTTGGGATTATAGGTACCTTTGTGTTAAAGAAGGTCGCAGATGCAGTAGAGGTGCAGAAACAGGCTCTTGCGGCAAAGAAAGAAGCAACCAGTTACAATCGTGCTCTTAGTGTTGCAAAGGGGCTGTATTATGTGTTGGAAGATGAATTTAAATCTTTGGCCAAAGCCGGAGATGCCAAGAGAGCAGAAATGGAGAAAAGGCTGCTTGAAATAGTTCCAGGACTTACACAAAGTGAGTTGGATGCTATAAATAAAGAGGTTTGTAATGGTGCTATCAAAATAGGGGAAGGGATATTGACACCTATTCAGGTAAGTCAAGGAACTAAAGAAAATACAGCAGTTGCAGAGGATAAGACAGCACAGAATTAATTTTAGTGGCCCCATTGAGGCCACTATATTTTTTACTTGTTATAAGAACAAATGTTTTAAAAATTAAAAGCACAAAGGAGGAATTTATAAGTGAATAGTTTTATAGGATGGATAGGTGGAAAGAAGTTATTAAGAAAAGAGATTGTAAAGAGGTTTCCTGAAAATTTCAATAGGTATATAGAAGTCTTTGGAGGAGCTGCATGGGTTTTATTTTCAAAAGAGAAACTGGCCAACATGGAAGTATATAATGATGTAAACGGAGACTTGGTGAATTTATTCAGGTGCGTGAAATTTCACTGTGGGGAGCTGCAGAGAGAACTCTCATTTATGTTAAACTCAAGAGAACTATTTTATGACTTCATAAGCCAATACAGTACTAGGGGAATGACAGACATTCAAAAGGCAGCACGATTTTTCATGCTGATAAAAACGAGTTACGGTTCAGATTGTAGAAGTTATGGCTGTGTGAAGAAAGATGTGAATGTAATGGTTAAATATCTTACCGAAATTCAGGAAAGGCTTTCAAGAGTAGTTATTGAAAATAAGGATTTTCAGGATTTACTTAAAGTATATGATAAAGATGATTCTTTGATATATTTGGACCCGCCCTATTATGGCACCGAAAGATACTATCAGGTGCAGTTTTCAGAGAAGGATCATGAAAGACTTTATGAGGTACTTAAAGGTGAAAAGGGGAAATTTATTCTTTCTTACAATGACTGTGAATTTATAAGACAGTTATACAAGGACTTTAATATGGATGAGGTTGAGAGAAATCACAATTTGTTAGGCAAGTACAAAGATAAAAAACATATTTACAGTGAATTGATCATAACTAATTATTAGGAAGAAAAATAAAATTCAGTGAATTATATTACTAAAATATAAAAAAGTTGAAAAATATTTATTGGTCGCATTATACTACACGTACCATAATGCGGCCATAAGGAGATGATAGAAATGAATTTGAAAGCATTAAATGATTACTTGAAAGAGTGCAAAGCAAAAGGAATTGTTCCAACGGTAAAAGGGCTAAACCAGTTCCATAAAGCTAATAAACAAAAATATAAAATTTCTTAAACAATCGGGAAACTAGCCCTAACTGGTTTCCTTTCTCTATATACTATATAATATTATTAATTATAAGTAAATATATATAGGGTGGTGTATGATGCTGGAAAAGTTTTTAGTAATAGTTAATAAAGATTTTGATAATGAAGAAATATATTATTGTGGGATTAACCAAATTTCAGCCTTTAAAAAATTTAAAGAGTTACCTGATAATATATATAAGCAAATAGTGAAAGCTAATGTAAAAATGGTTGAAATTGAAGGAGCTAAATTAATATATACTTATGAAGTTATAGAAAGGATTGCTTAAGATGGATAAAAATCCTCAGACTATAGCAAATCAAAAATGGGAAAGTAAAAATAAAGAGTATGCAAGTTACTTGAAATCTCGTAGCAGTGCCAGAAGTTTTGTAAGGAATAAAGCTACACTGGAAGATTTAGAGGAACTTAAAGAACTTATAAAAAATAGAGAAGAATTATTGAAACAAGCCTAAGAGGTGCTTACATGAGCACCTTATTTCCTGTATAGTCATAAGATCTTATTAAGTTGACAATATAAAAGTAACCATAACAAATATTATGGTTACTAAACTTAAATATAAACAACTAACTATACTTTTTGATATATTCCAAAAGAGCCTGACTATGTAAATCCTTTTGTTTAAATTCTTTATGTTTATCGCAGAATTCAGAAAATAGTTCCCAAACAACATCATTCACCCGTATTGTCTTTCTGAATTCCTTATCAGTCTCTTCTGGCAAATCTATCTTTATACCCTCTGTAACCTCTATGACATTTGTCTTACCTTTGTCATTTTCAAACCATTTTATAAAATCCATAATTTTATCATAATTTTCGGAAAGCCCTATTAAATTTTTCATTATGTTCTTATTAAAAATAATAGATTTATCAACCTCCATATTGTTTAAACTATCATCTCTATCACATGCGACTAAAGTCTTACTATTGTCATTAACATTAGTTACTTTTGTCTCATTTTTGCCACAAACATATTGATTAAATTTAGTATTATAAAAATATCCTAACTTTTTAGCTCTGTCTCTTATAGTACTCCTCCCTACGCCTATAAGACCACATACTTTTGTTAGCGTGTATCCACTTACCAATTCTTTATTTATATATTTAATCTGTTCTTCTACGCCTAAATTATCAAATTCTTTTCTATCCATATTATAATTCCTCCTTGTGACACTTGTCACAATAATAAATTCTATATAAATTTTAAAAATCCTTTTAAATTACATTTATTTTTGTAAACTAAAAAGGATTTTATTATTAGTTGTAGAATATTTTACTTAAATTGGAAAAAATGTATTGACATTTCGTATTAAATTTATTAAAATGTAATTAATACAAAATATTAAATTTAATACAAAGTGGAGGGGGATTAATATGGTGATTCTAGGATTAGATAACGGATATCATTTTACCAAGACTAGTGAAGGAGTTATGTTCTCTAGTACAGTAAGAAAAGGTAAAGATATAGATATAAATGCAGATACTATACAAACTAATATAGACGGTCAGGATTATGTTGTAGGTGCTCCAAATGGAGAATATGTAGCAGATAGTAATAAAATTGATTCCATAGTAACAGAAATTTGTACATTCACAGCTATAGCTAAAAGCTTTCCAGAAAATAAATTAATAGATTGCAATATAGTTGCAGGTTTGCCTGTATCGTATTATAGTAAGCAAAAATCTGATTTTAAAGAAAAACTTTTAGGATATGGAAATAAAAAGGTAAAACTAAATAAACATAACTTCCAGATAAATATAGTAGGCGCTGAAATATATCCTCAAAGTGCAGGGGTCGTATTTGTTAATTCTAAAGATGTAAAGTCGGATGATTCATTAGTTGTAGATATAGGTGGCGGCACTGTTGATGTAAGCGCTTTTCATGGGTTAAGGTTGACAAATATGGCAACATATAATCTTGGAATGTTAGTATTGTATTCTAAACTAGCCCAGAAGCTAAACAGTGAATATGAATGTAAATTTATGGACTATGAACTTTATGATAAATTGAAAAAAGGATATATAACATCTAATAAATTTGGAAGGATAGATTTAGAAATATTGAATGATGATATTGAGGAACATACCAATGTAATACTTAATAATATTAAACGTGATTTTAACTATAACAGTATGGACAATATATTCGTAATAGGTGGAGGTGGAGTGGAGCTCTACGATAGAATAAAACAAAAATTTAAAAATGCCATATTATGTGATGATGCACAATTCGTAAATGCAAATGCTTTTGAACTTATGGGACAGATGAAATTTGCTACTAAATAGGGGATGATAAAATGGCAGCTAGTAGAGTTAAATCAGTTAGTTTTAAGGATTCTGAAAAAGATTTATTGGAGTTTGCAGAAAAAAAAGGTGACTTTTCAAATTATGTGAAAAAACTTATAAAAGAAGATAAAGAAAAGGGATATAAATTCACCGAACAACAAAAAGAAGAAATAATAAGGCTTATACAAAAGTATGCTCCTACAACAAAAACAGAAGACATTAAAACGGATTTTGATAAAGATGCATTAGATGCATTAGGACAATTTGATAATATGTAAAATATAAAAATTGTGAAAGGATGAAGATTAATGGATTCAGACTTTTTAGAATTCAGGGATAAAACAGAAAGTTTACGTAATAAAGCAGAGGCAATTTTGGGGAACTATAAACGAGAAGGATTTGAAAATATAAAATGTTATGGTGAAATAGAGAAATTCGTTGAACATTTAGATGATTGTATTAAAACTATAAATTATTATAACAAGCCAACAATAGAAGGTACATTGCATAAAAATAAAAATGGTAGATTTGACTTAGTATTTGCAAATCATCAATTTACCAGTGGAAGCTCTATTGAAGTATTGGTTGATGGTGAATGGTGCGTTGGTCGTGTAGAATATGGAAGTGTAGAATATACACATGGCGAAAATGAAGGCTATTACTTTTATAATTACGATGGAAATAATATAATGCTTGAGAATGGCATGACTGCTAGAATAAGAAATTAGCAGGATGGTATTAATATATATAAAAGCAACTATTTGATGGAATAGTTGCTTTTTTTATTGATCAATGTTTCATATTAAAATATTGTGTAACCTTTGCGCACCTCTTGCATATATTGTTAGTACATAAAGTAAAAAGGAAGTGCAAATATTGTTAAGACAGGTAGTAAGTTTCAAAAAAACAACCAGGGATGTAAAATTATATACCTACGTAAATTCCCTTGAAGAAAAAAGTGATTTCATCAAGGATGCCATAGAGTTTTATATTAATTATTTAAAAAAGGAGAAAGACAATGGATCTATTTGTAATAGATAAATTAGTTGTAACATTTATAAAAAATATTTTTACCGACACCTATACACAGTTTACTACCCTGGTAGGACTGTTTGTTGTAAGCCATGCAATTTTTCCTGAGAAGGTAAAAAAATGATTACAGAAGCATTGATATTAGGTTGTATCGGTTACACATATAAAAATACGGATAAACTAAAAATAAGAAGAAAATGGAAACAAATTACCTTTTCCAAAAGTCAATTTACTAATAAATTAGATAAGACATTAAAAATACACTCTATTAAGCGCACAGAATACGGACATGAAATTATTGTGGAGTTACCTTATTCCTATACATTTAAGCAATTAGAGGGCGATATAGACATATTTAAAGAGGGGCTAGGGTATAAGTCCATACAACTAAAAAGTGAGGGGAATATAGTTCATATGTACTGTGTAAAGGAATTTAAATTTAAGGATTATGCTTCCCTTAAATTGCCGGCCAATAAACTTTTAATCGCAGATGGATTAATGGAACCCATAATTGTAGATATGAATAAGTTTCCTCATATGCTTATTGGAGGGGATACTGGTACCGGAAAATCCAGAATACTTTTATTAATTTTAACTAACCTCATAAAATACTGTTCTAATGTGGAGCTATATTTATTACAGGTTAGAAAAAATGATCTTGGTGTATTCCAGAATTGTTCACAAGTTAAAGTTAACTCCAAAACATTAGAGGAAGTTCTGGAGAGCTTAAAAAAAATAGATATTGAATGCAGGAGGAGAGAAAAATTAATCGATAATATTAAAGGCTATTACAATATAGAAGATTATAATAATGTAGCTTATAATAAATTAAAATATATTTATGTGGTAATAGAGGAATTTAGTTTTCTAAATACATCTAGAGGTGACAGCAAGGCAGAGAAGCAATTAAAAGCACAATGTTTAAAACACATCAAAACTATAGTTAACGTGGGAAGATCCAGTGGAGTATTTCTAGTTACTGCACTTCAAAAGCCAACCAATGATAGCATACCTTCTGATATAAAAGCACAATTATGTACCAGGGTAAGTCTTAAGATAGCAGATGAACCTGCAGCAATAGTAATCCTTGGTAATGGTAAAGCATCTAAATTACAGGAAAGAGAATTAATTTGCAGAACACTAAGAGAACAACAAGGATATAGTTATACAATAGATCATGCTATGGTTATGGAAAATATAAAGCATAGAATTATTGAAAAACCAAAGAAAACCGCACCTAAACCCGAAAATGATGTTAACAATATATTGAGTATTCTAAATGAAATTAACCAATAGAGATATTGAAATAATTAGTTTTATAGAAAAGGTTACTGGTGCAACCATAGTGCAGATACAAAAGGCGTTTTTTCCAAGCTATGATATGGCGGCCAAAAGACTTAAAAAACTTTCAGATAACAAATTTATCAAAGTGCAAGTTCATCCCATACTAGGTAAAAAGGTTTATTATATAAAAAAGCTGCCTTCCTTTCATTCTTTAGTAATTACAAATGTGGCCATAGCATTTAAAGATAAAATAAAATTTATGCAAAGGGAATATAAGGTAAAAAATAATAAAGTTGATTGTATATTCATTTTGGAAGATGGAAGAATAATAATATTAGAGGTTGATATATATAATCGGACAAAAGAAACCAAGATAAAAGAAGTATTGAATACGCTTGCAGAAACCAAAGCAAAAATAGAATTCTGGATTGTCTGCAAACATGAGCGTCGTGTGCGTATGCAAGAAGTAAAATATATAAAAATAGATGATGTGGAAATATAAGGTTATATAGAAAATACTGTAAGTATCATGAAAATTTAAAAACTCACAAACCAAGGCGAATCAATACTTTAGATGGTATCAAGGTATCTAGTCCATTAGATACCTTTTTTAATATATTTTTGGAGGAAAAATATGACAAAGAAAACACATGTTGCGGTGGGAATAGCTGCAACTTTGCCTATAGTGATGAAATGTGAACCAATTGCATTCATAGGTCTTTTAGGGGCTGTTATTCCTGATTGGGATATAATACTAGGAATGAAACATAGAACCACTACACACAGTCTCACAGCCTTATTTATAAGCACAATAATAATTACCCTATTAAACCATCAAGTAGGGTTGATATGGGGCCTTAATTACTCCATACATTTACTCCTGGATAGCTTTACTAAAATGGGTGTTCCTTTATTTTATCCCTTCAGGAAAGAATACTACGGTTTTAAATTAATTTATACAGGTAAATCAGAAGATCTTTTTATATGCTTATTGGCCATATTTTTTATTACATGTATGTATCTGTATTAAAATTATATAAAAATTAAGATGCACCATAAAGCAAGTGCATTTCTAAAAGTTTTCTATTTTATTGTTTTTAAATAAGCAACATCATAAGTATTTTGAATAGTCACTTTCTCTACTTTATCAAATTTTTCTTTAAGCTCTTTGGCATCCTTTGAAATATCCTTTACTGCAAGCTCTATAACATCCACTTTTTCATTTAAAGGCTTAACAACCTCAATATGGGCTTTTTCATTTTGATCCATGTGGGATTTTTGTACTTCAGCGATAGTTTTTATATCTGTCCTCATTTCTTCAAGAATTATGGTATTTTTATTTAATTGGTCTTTTATAGGTTCCAATTCTTCCTTAAGTAAGTCTTTTATCGCCTTCAGGTCTTCTCTGTTCATTTTATCCACCTGCCTTAAGTATTATATTTTATTATAGCATATATAGGATATTTATATTCCATTTTTTATTCCACATATACCCATTACATTCTCTCCGTATCCTGTTTTCAATATCTTATACAAAACATTCTTATATACTGTATAAAAATACCATATTAAATGAAGTTACGCCATGCGTATGATGCAGATTCATATAATTATACATTGTCTTGTGTATATCATATGTAAATATAAAAAATTATTACATATTTTAAAATATTTATCACATATCACTTGACACGTGTGTCAACACTTGTTATAATATAATTGTAAGGAGGAAGGGAGATGACACCAAAAGAATTAATTAAAATCTTAAAAAAAGATGGATGGATTCAAAAAAACCAAGAAGGTTCACACAAACATTTTGTTCATCCAACTAAAAAGGGTAAAATCCAAGTACCTTACCACAATAAAGATTTAAAACCAGGAACACTTAACAAAATACTTAAAGATGCAGGGCTGAAATAAACACCCTGCACCACTATAAGATTATATAAAATATTATTTGTAAGGAGGAAATTATGGATAAATATATGTATCCTGCATTGTTTGAAGCTTATGAGGATGGTGGTTATACTGTAAGCTTTCCAGATTTACCTGGATGTATAACCGAGGGTGATTCTTTAACAGAAGCTCTTACAATGGCAAAAGAAGCACTGGAATTGTTTCTATGGAATATGGAAGACGACAATGAAGAAATTCCAGAGCCAACACCACCAGAAAAAATCGAAACAAAAAAAGGGAATTTTATAGTCCCTGTAGAGGCAGATATGGCATTAATACGTGCCAAAATGAATAATAAAACAGTAAATACCACAGTGACCATGCCACAGTGGTTAAAATATCAAGCAGAAAAAAAGAAAATCAATTTTTCGCAGGTACTACAAGCTGCATTGAAAGAACAACTTAACATCAAAAACTAAAAACAGATCCCCATACTATCATAAGTGGCATGGGGATTTGCTAGAGTTATAAAGACTTAGGTTTGTGTGAACTTAGTTATATTATACTAAATTTTTCTAAAATATCAATATATTATTCAGTTGGTTTTATATTCAATTGCCCTTGCAAATTATACTAAATTAATATAATATTATTAACATAACCAAGTATTTAAATCGAATTTATATATAAAAACAAAAAAGTAATTGCAGCAATCCTCTGTTTGCCGACGTGAGATTGCTGCACTTCTAAAACACAAGAAGGTTAACCTTCTATATATCTATTCTATGTTTATAATTATAGGATATTCGTTGATGATAGTCAATATTCTATTACAAAAATATTATAGTTATATGTAAAAAAATAACTTTCTTGATTTTAGGGGACATTCTGAAATTTTAGGGGGTTTTTTACATGGCAACAATCAGAGTACAAAAAAATGAAAATTATTCAACTATAAATAATACAGGATTAAATGATTGTAACCTAAGTTTTAAAGCAAAAGGAATCTTAGCATATCTTTTAAGCAAACCCGATAATTGGAAATGTCAAGTCAGTGATCTAATTAAAAAATCAAAGGATGGCAGGGATTCTGTTTATGCAGGATTGAGGGAGTTAAGAGAAAATGGTTACATGATAAAAAGACCAGTTAAAAATGAAAAAAATATAATAACTGAATGGGAAGAGGTTTTGTATGAAACTCCTCAACTTGAAGCAAAAGAAGTCTTTAAAGAACAAAAAATAAAAAATGAGATAGCTGCACTAAAAAGGGCCAAAACTATAAAAAGCAAAAAAATAAATCCACTTCCGGAAAATCCGTATATGGAAGAATCCACTTCCGGCATTTCCGTATCTGGAAAACCCGTAAATATAATAAGTACTAATTTACCAAGTACTGATCTAGTAGTAGTAGTAAATTCTTTGATAAAAGAATTTGAAGAAAATATTTGTGATTTAAAAAAGACTACTAAACCTAAGTTTATAAAGTATTGTCAAGAATATTCAAAAGAATACATAATGACGATACTGGAAGTATGTGCAGAGAGTGGAATAAAAAGTTTCGCTGGTTTTAGAACAGTAATAGAGACTCATATAAAAAATAAAAATGATACCCCTGAAAAGATTAGAGCTGCAGTAGAAAAATACAGACAAGACAAAAAAAATAAACAGAAAGTGCCAGCGAATAGAAAGCAAAATACATCTGAAAATTTCAAACAGAGAGATTATAATTTTGGAGATTTAGAGAAGATGTTATTAAACCATATGAATTATGAAGAAGATGAAGAATGATGCCCTCTTTATACTATTTTCTATTTATGTAAAGAGAGCACACAAAGAACTATCTATGTATTTAGATATTCAGCTATATTTTTCTCAGCCACTGACACGTTGTTCCTGTAATATTCCATAGAATCTATGCACTTATCAAATGCTTGTATGATTATAGGTTCAAGAATATATAAATCTTCTGGTGAATTAATAAGTATTCTTATTTTATTTGATTCAGATTTTGGAGCGACTTCATACTTTAAAGTTAAATCAGGAATCATGCTATTAATTTCTGCAAGTGAATTGTCTAGAAGAGCATAATACTTTTTGCCTTTTAGCTTTAACCTTAGAAAGTTATAAAATGCTCTTATATCAAAATAATTGCTAGTAAAGCCGTACCGTACATACGTGAGGTCTTTATTATGTTTTTTTAGTATTTCTTTTACAATGGAATAACATTCTTCTTTATTTAACCCTATGTCAGAATGAAGTTTGATATTAGCAAGTGCTTTTTTATTTTTTTCTTTAGTGGAGTATTCTAGATATATCTGGCCACAAACGTAACAATCTGGTAAGGCTCTATGGCTATCTTGAACGTCTATATTTAAATATTCCTTTATTGTGCCTAATTTATGGTTTTCTATTTCAGAAAATAGTTTTCGACTAATAGGCAATGTGTCGATTATAGGATTATTTAAATACAAGCCCAAAAGTGCAAGATTGGCATTTAAAAATTTTATGTCAAAAGGAGCATTATGTGCTACTAAGGGTAACTGTCCAATAAAGTTCATAAAACCAGGAAGAACTTCTTTTATTTCAGGACAATCCTTTACCATATCATTATCAATATGATTTATATTAGTTATGTTTGGAGGAATAAAAACTTCAGGATTTACCAATGTAGTATATGTATCTATAATTTCATTATTTTCATATTTGGCTGCAGCTATTTCAATGATATAATCTCTTGTTGGTTCTAACCCCGTAGTTTCTAGGTCAACAACTACAAAATTGTCAAATACACCTTGAGATTTATTAATACTTTTGTTTTTACCAGTAAGCTTTTTTAAATAAATATCATCTGGTTTATTTATATTATTTGAAAGATTTTTAGGTATGATATTTTCTTTATTGGTTGAAACAATAGTTTTGTTTGTATTATTATTCAGTGAATTAATTATTTTGGTGATTTTTTTTGATTTAATATAGTTAGAAAAGAAAAGTATAGCAAAGATGAAAACGAAAATAGCTAGTACCGGATTCATAAACCCAGGAATAAGAAAAATGAATTCTAAGATCCCAAATATTTTTGCATTTCTTTTAGCTTTTATTAAAGATTGGCTATATTGTTCTAGTTCGTGTTGTAAATCATCTGACTTTGACGCTGTAGAATTGTTCATGAAATTCACCTCTAATACTATAATTTATATTTTAAAAAACAATTCTCTAAAAATATTATAATTTATAATATTAAAGGATAAAAGGTTATAATTAACAGCTTGTTATTACAAAAGGTAATGATAAAAGACTAGATTAACTATTTTGTTTAACAATAGATTCCATTAAGTTCAATATGTTTTGGCGTATTTCTAAATCTAGTTTATTATAGATATTTAAGAGCTGCTTTTCTTTTAAAGTTATATTTATAGTGCTGTTTATATCTAAAAGCCAATCGGAAGATATGTTAAAGGCTTCACAGACGGCCTTTACAAACTCCGAACTAGGTATAGTCAATCCCTTTTCGATATTGCTTAAATTTCCCCTGGAAAAGCTAGGGGTGAGTCTTGCAACAAAATCTTCCTGACTTAATTCAAGTTCCATACGTAGATTATATATTTTATCTCCAATACATTTCCTTAAATCTATACTCATGCTATATCTCCTAAAATATGAATCATGGATATATTAGCACAAAGGAAATTGAAAATAAGTTATTGCAAATATACTATCTAATATTTTTTTAAAAGATAGTATATTTGCAATTTTATTCATGTTATTCTAAAAACAAAAATCTATTTTTAGGATTATAACAACAGGTATCACATCTTATACTTAGACAATTTACGATTAAAAATTTAGGGCAAATCTCCAGGTGACTTCCTATTATTTCCAAAGTTCCCAAACTGGGATTCCTGCTATTGTTTTCAAGCATATTTATATATCCGGGGGTATATCCTGTTGAATTTGCGAGTTGCTTTACTGTCAATCCTTGTCTTATCCTATAGTATCTTATTATTAGTTCCATACAGATCACTCCTTAATTCTATATCATATTAAATTATATAATATATAACTGAAAATTATATAAAAAACTACAGCAATATTTGACAAAAAAAGTTTTCTATTTGTCGAATACGCAACAGCATGTTAACACAAACGGGGTTATAATTGAAGTGGAAAAGATATACAAGAAATATTAAGGGGGATGTGTGTGGAATAAATAAGGAATAATATTGAAAAAATTTTTCTGACACACAATATATAATAATTAAAAAGTTATTAATTATAAATTGGTAAGGGGGAATTAATTATGAAAAAGAAAATTATTAAGATGATTGAGAAATGTGAGGACGGAACAAAACTGGAATTAATTTTACATTTTATTGAAAAGTTTTTACAATGAAAAATAAGTAGGAAGCATTCCTACTTATTTTTTAAACCATTCATTATTTTCTTTATTACATCCCATTCCTTTTCATCCAGTCTTGCAAGTGTCAAAAATGTATTCCTAATAAATTCATCTTTTTCGGCAAGTATATTTATAACAAAGTCAAGAAGCTCTTTATCTTCTTCCTTTGTATTAAACATTTTACCATCTCCGGTTCTTAACCAATTTTCGTTTACATTAAATTGTCTGCAAATCTTTTTTATATTTCTTTCGGTTAAAGTTACATTGCCATATTCAATACTTGCAAGTCCAGACCTGGTTAAATCTATTTTACTGGCGAACTCTTCTTGGGTCAAATCGAGTTCTTTTCTTATTTTTTTTAGTCTATCGTTCATTTCAAATAATACCTCCTAATTAACTATAAACATTGTATCATTTTTTATAATGTTTGTAAACAACATTTTATAATTTTTAAAAAGGTATTGATAATATGTTTAAAAACTATTATAATGATTTTAAACAGCAAAAACGTTTATGTTTAAAGTCAAAGGAGGAGATTATATGAAAAATACTAAGACAGAAAGAATAATTGAAATGATAAAAGATTTTCAAGAACTATCCAGAGACGATCAGATTTATGTTAGTGGAATCGTTAAAGGTATTTATTTGCAAAAGCAAAGTATAGAGAAAGAGCAGCAAAGCGCATAAGTTAAAGCCACCCAAGCAAGCATGAATTTGTTTGGGTGGGAGAAAGGAGGTCTTGTGATGGATCGCACGTTGAGAAAAATGAGAAAAGATTTAAAAGAAAGTGGACTTACGATTAGCCAGGTACTGGAACTACTTAATAGATGCAAGTCCGAGATTTTAAGTGAAATGCCTATAGATGAGAACATGAAAAGTAAGCTTACTTGGTAAACTGATTATTTGGCAAAATATGTAAGAAGGGAGAAGAACATGGAGAACACAGCATCTTTAATAATCGGAAAAAGAGAAATTGCAGTAAAGGAATATAGACACCAGCGTGTAGTTACTTTTAAGGACATTGATACAGTGCATGAAAGACCAAGTGGAACAGCCAATAAAAGATTTTTGGACAATCAGAAGCATTTTAAAGAAAATTTAGATTATTTTGAGCTTGCTAATAATGATCTAAAAATAATTAAACGACTTCCGGATTTCGGAATCAGTTCAAAAGCAAGCAAAATAATATTAATTACAGAATCCGGTTATCTCATGCTAGTAAAATCCTTTACTGATGATTTAGCCTGGCAGATACAAAGACAGCTGGTGAATACTTATTTTAGGGCAAAGGAAATGGCTGAAAATGCAAAGCATAAGCTGCAGGAACGAAGGTTAAGTCTTCGGGAAACTAAAATGAAGATTGATGCCTTAAGAGAGGTGAATAGGACAGTCAAAACTTTATGTGCCAAGACTACACAAAGTTACAGGAATAATGTTGCTACTAAATTGATGCAGAACTTCGGTATTGATATTCCAGAAGAGGTTTTTGAAACTACTGGTATTCAATGTGATATGGCTGTAAAGGAATTTGTGGACAACCAATGCGAGAAAACCGGCAAAGTCAAAATAGCAGAGCTTCATGAAACCTATATGAAATGGTGTAAAACAGAAGGGGTAAAGCCTTTAACCAAAGTTAAGTTTGGTAAGGAAGTTGAGCTACTAGGATTTGAAAAAGCAGCATTTGGTATAGGCAGATGTTGGACAGGCATTCAATTAAAAATATAAGGAGGAAAAAAGTATGAACAATTTTGACGAAATACTGGAAGCTGTAAAGAAAAACTCAGGCACAAAAGTTAAAGTGGAACATCATGTAATTTTTGATGAAGGAGTAGAAAGTTATTTCAAGGGTTTTAATTTGTTGAATTGCATGCTTCATAATCTCAGTTTTTGTTTTGACGACAACCAAGTGGCAGAGATATTGCAAAACGGGGAATGGGAGGTGCAGCCATGACAGATTCAAGAGAGATTCTAAAAAATTTAAAGCATAGTTTCTATCTGCATTATAAGAGTTTTGGATTCTGGGATAAGAGGACTCAACATGCATACAAGCTGCATAAAGATACATTGATAGGTAATTTAAAGGAGGGAAAATAAAATGGGAAAGATTTACAGGACTATTGATTTACTCAAAAGGTCTTATGATGGAGAAAAATTTAAGAATAAATTCAGAAATATAAGAACAGGACAAGAAATAAAACAAGGAAAAGATGGACTGTCAGTATTAAATTTCTTTTACATTGAAACAAATAAAAATATTTTTAGTGATATAGCTAGCGTATCTATGGGTATAGATATTACTGATCTCTTAAGGCAAGAATGGGAAGAAGTTCAAAAGCTAGTAACTTTTACGGAAGCTGCAAAAAGCGAACTGGTTAGAGTTGAACATGAATATATTGAAACAATGATAAAGTGCGGCTTGCTTAATAATTTTGAACGAAATTGTTTGCAAGAGGGTACCCATTTAAGAAAAATATTAAGCATACTAGTTGATAATTGCCCTAATGACCAGTTTAAAGCAATTATATCTAATGGCAAGTGGTATATAAAGGAGGCTGATTAATTGGACAAGTATTGGTATGATTACTCATCCGGCAGCAAGGAATTTAAATTAGCCATTAAGAAAGCTCCACTGTATCAATTGAGAAGTCTGTTAGGGGTATTTGGCAAGAAGCAAAAGCAAGGTGAAAAAGTTTCAGATAAAATTGTGGCCATAAGAAAAGAGATGGTGAGGAGGAAAAAGTAATTGTCAAATAGATACAAAATATTTTTAGACAGATATAAATTAAATGAAAAGATAAGATTTGAATTTAATTGCAATCAAACCAGGGTAGGAACTATAAAGAAAGTTAAAAAAGGGTTATTTGGCACTAAGTATTTAGTTACAGTTGTATATCCAAGTTCTTTATTAGGCACAAACCCGAATACATTCTTTTACTGGTTGAAGGAAGATAAGATAATTGAAAATCTTCCACATGGATATAAAGGATGGTGTTAATTATGAACCAAAAAGCAACCATTAAAAACTTAAGGCAGAAAGTATTAGACTTACAAATAGAAAATAAAGGGCTTAACGAGGGATGCGGGGAGTTTGCAAAAGCTGTAGTGGATTTGGCAAAGAATTTAGGAAGGGCCTTAAGCGTGCAAATAGATTACGAAGAAATTCTACATCATATGTTTGGCATTGAAATAATTTCCAGTAAAGAAGCAGAGGAAATTATTGAAAAAAGTGTACCAAAGGGGAAGTTTTTGGAGTTTACGGAAAATGGATATTTAGGAATTGATAATACAAGTGGAGATGTGTGGACAGAAGATTTTGATACTCTTGCAAAGTGCGTTAAATGGCTTCAGGGTGAGGATTTGGAAGAGATAGAAAAGGTAAAGCACATATCCCGTAATTGCGGAAAGCTTGACTTAAAATGTGACTATTGCAGGGATGGGAAGTGCGAAAGCAAGAAACTTAGGATTTGTGTTTTCAGGAAGGTAGAAGATTGGAGGGCTAAGGAGGTAGAAAGTTGTAATGGTATTTGAAAACTTTACTGCTTTATTGATAGCAGCAGAAAACGAATGGCCTCCTGAAACAGCTTTTAGATACTTGGATAGCATCTTAGAAAATAAAAATATGGAGAAAAAGCCTATTTTTAAATGGACGCCTAAAGATATACAGGACGTGTTGAAGTTTAAGGAAGAAGGATTGAAGCACAGGGAAATCGCAAGTTACTACGGTGTTTCTACGTGGGTAATAAGCAGGATTTCATACCTGGAGGGTGCATCCAGAAAAAATATATCGGGAAAAATTATAGAAGAAATGATAAAGCTGTATAAGTGTGGATGGAAAGTAAAAGACATAGCCAAGAAATACAATATACATCCTGGTACCGTTTATAAGAAGATGGAAAATGCCAGAAAGAAGGTGGAGGCATGAGCATAGAAGCTATCAGAGATACTTTATATAAGCATATTGATTTATACGGCCTACAGGATGAAAGAACTTTACGAGTCAGCCGGAGGCTAAACAAACTCATAGCAAAGCAAATGAAAGAGAAAAGGCAAAATGCAGGAAAAATATGTATAGAAATTTGGGTAGATAATGGTGTAAATATAAAAGTTAGGAGTGAAGCAGATGGAAAGCTATATCAATATAGGATTTAAAGGAGAGGGTGTCAGTTTAGAAGCCGAAAACATAGAGACTAAACATCTTCATAAAAGCATTTATGTATTGGCGCAGTTTGTCAGGGATTGCGGTATGAGCTCCAATGTTGCAATAAACTTAATACTTATGGGCTATAACAATACTTGTGGAAGTCCAGAAGTAAGGCAAGTTGGGCATGAAGAAAATGATGGTAAATAAAAAAAGTCCTTGTAGAAAGGACCAAAATAAAATTCCCTATTTCTTATTCTACAACAGAGTAAGAAATAAATCAATGGAGGTAATGAATTGAGTAAGTTATTCAAGTTTTGGAGATGGAGGTTGGAAATTAAATTAAGTAAACTGCCAGATCAAAAAAGAGTTGAAATTCTAGCCAATAAGCTTATTGAAGAGCTGAATATTCAAGTTGATAATGAGTGCCATAATGTAAATTTATGGGTACATGACAAAGAACAGCTAACTATAGATTCAAGCTCTAATAAGGAGTTAAATTATATATTTAAAGGTAAATATACAGGCAAATAAGAAATGGAGGGAATAAATAATGGACAACCAGACAACGGAAATAGCTATAATGAATGATTATCCGGAAGATAAATTTAATTTACTTGTACCGGTTAAGACTATACAAGAACTTTCACCACTACACAAAATAGTATTCAATCAAGTGATGATAAGCCCTAACCTAAAAGATAAAGATGTATATAAGCAAGGGGAAGAGTTGGCACTCACTAAGAAGGGGCTTGAAAAGCTCATGACTGCATCAAACATTCAAATAGTGGAATCTACCCCTATCATGCCTAAGATATGCAGGAAGTGCGTAGAAATAGCAAAAGCAACTAAAATAGCTCCAAAGTGTGGGGAGTGTAAGCAAAAAAATGATGTTGCCTACAGGGTTACAGTTTCAATACCTGATTCCAACGGTGGTTTTAGGTATGTGCAAGCTTCAAGAAATTCAAAAATTGAAGATGCAAAATCTTCTACAGAAAAGTTGTTTTTAGATGAACAGTGCGAAACTAAGGCTTTAAATAGAGCGTTACGGAAAGCCATGATGATTAAATCAACTTATACAGTAAAGGAACTAGAAAAACCTTTTGTAGTAGCCAATGTAGTTGTGAATATGGCTGATGCCGATATGAAAAAAGCCATGATCGCAAAAGCAACGGAAAGTTCAAATATATTGTTTGAGAAAAAATTTGGAAGCAAAATGTTGAGTGCTCCAATAGAAATTATTCCCGAAGATGATGAGGAAAATCAGGAACCAGAAACAGTTGATGCTGAAATTATAGAGGGGGATGGTGTTTACTGTCAGGGTTGCGGACAGCTTATTGAATCAGGTAGTGGAAAATGGACAGTCGAAGCTATAGCTGAATATTCAAAGAAGCATTTTGAGAAGATTTTATGTATTGACTGCCAGAACGAAGCCAGGGATTCAAAACCTGCGAAAGCAGGTAATAAGTGATGTGTGATTGTATAAAAGACCTTGAAAATAGATTGAAAGAAAAATTTCAAGAGGAGCACCCGGAAACGACAATAAAAGAATCATTTTTCACAAATGGTGCATTGATACAAAGAGGTTTAAAAGATGGCAAAATAAGTATGCCTTTAGAATTAGTAGCCAATCACATAATTAAATATACAATTCTAAGTAAAAAGGGAAAAGAGCTTAACAGGAAAGATGAAACGAGCATTTGCTTTACTTACTGTCCTTTCTGCGGAGAAAAATTGGAGGTGTAAAAGAAATGAGTTGTAGTTGTGCAAGAGTGACAGATGAATGGAATGGGTGGGCATGTACTATTACAGGAGGTGCTTGTGAATTTTTAATACCTAATAGTAAACTATGTGCTGCAGTATTTGATGAGGGTCCAGATGCAGATGGTAAGGAGGAAGATAAATGAAAATAGCGCACATTAGTGATATTCATTTAGGAGAATTTCCAGGGCCAATAGTGGATGGCATGAACGGAAGAATGAAAGATATTGTTACTTGCATGGATTATGCATCAAATAAATTAATAGAAGAGCAGCCAGATATTATTCTTATAGTTGGCGATCTATTCCATAGAGCTAAGAGCTGGGGAGACGAGGCTTTAAAAGAGATAAGCATTGCATCTGTATGGCTTAGAAGACTAGCATCCATAGCACCAACGGTACTTTTATATGGAACCGGGAATCATGATAACTTAAATTATTTTAAGAATATAAGAGATATGGGCATTGAAAACTTAACTATAATAACTGAACCAGATTTTTTCACAATAAATACTCAGTCAGGAGATATTCAAATAGCAGCAGTGCCGGGAATGGATAAGGGCTTTTTCAGAACTTTATATCCTGGCATGGATTTTACGGATGAAAATAAGGCCATTAGTGAGGCACTAGGCAATGTGATTGTAGGAATCAGTGCAGATGCGGAACCCAATATTCCTTGTGTCTTAATGTCACATTACACAGTTACAGGGTGCCAATTAGAAAACGGAGAAAGCGTATTCCTCAACAGTGATGTAGTGTTGCCTACGGCGGCACTACAGGCTTCAAACTATAATTTGGTTTGTCTTGGCCATATACATAGGGCACAGGAAGTTCCGAACTGTGGCAGGCCTACTTTCTATAGTGGACCTTTAAACGGGATAACCTTCAATGAAGAAGGACAAGACAAAGGATTCTGGATACATGAATGTGTTGGTGAATTTGGTGTATTTAGTAAATTTTTCAAAACACCTTCAAGGGAATTTTTAACCTTTAAATGGGTGCAACAACACTTAGATTTTTACATGAAAAATGGTATTCCTAAAGGGGATATAGAGAACATAAAGGATAAAATTGTGAGGGTTATTTATAGTTGTGATGATGAAACAAATAAGCAGTTCAATCGTAAAGAATTGGAAAAACAACTTTACGCTGCAGGTGCATTTTATGTCCAGGAGATAAGACCCTCTAAAATTCTTACCACTACAGACAAACAATCCATGAGCGAAAATGATTCGGTAATGCATAATCTTAAAGATTACTTAAAACGTGAAGAGGTACCGGAGAATGATATAAAAGATATTTTAGCATTGGCAGAACCTTTAATTAATGAAATAGCAGCTTCTTTGCCTACTGGAAAGCTTTCAGGGATATTTGAACCAGTGACACTGGAAGTTAAAAACTATAGGAGCTATAAGGAAGAAAGTTTTGATTTTAGCAAAGTAAATTTCGCCACTGTAAATGGTCCTAATGGTATTGGAAAAAGTTCCTTCTTCATGGATGCAATTTCTGATTGTTTATATGAGGAACCAAGAGAAGGGGAGCTTACAGGGTGGATAAATAATGGTGAAAATGTAAGATCAGGATCTATTACATTTTCATTCTTAATGGGAGCTGATAAATGGAGAGTAATAAGGACCAGGGCGAAAGCAGGGAAGACTACCCTTGCACTTCAAAAATGGCATAAAAATAAATGGGAGGACCATTCGGAAAACAAAAAAGATGATACCCAAAAGAAGATAGTAAATCTTTTAGGAATGGACTCCATGACATTTAAAAGCTGTGCCCTTATAATGCAGGACCAATACGGATTATTTCTGGAAGCAGATAAGACGGAACGTATGCAGGTGCTAGGTAATATTCTAGGTTTAAGTGTATATGATAGGCTTCATGAACTGGTAAAGGATAAATTGAGGGTGCATAACAGAGAAGTTGAAAAGCTTAGAAGCAGTATTGAGATACTTACTGAAAAGTTAAGCATGAAGAATGAGACAGAGCAGCAATTAAAAGAATATGAATTAAAAAAGTCAGAAATTTCAGATAAGATTTTACAGGGAGAAAAGAAAGCCCAGGACCTGGAAGAAAATCTTAAGAAATTTAATATATTGGATGTAAAGATTAAAGCCCTTACAGATAAGATAGTCGCCTTAGACAATGGAATAAACATTAAGAAAGATGAAATATCTACCTTGGAATTTGAAGTAGATGAAGCTCAAAAGATAGTTGATAAGGAGGATATAATCCTAGCTAAAATCAAAGAATATGAGGAAGCTAAGGAGAGTATAGCAGTCCTTAATGTTCAAAAAATAGAGTTTGAACAGGCTAAAATTCAACTAGGCGAAGTTAAAAATAATATATGTGAGCTTCAGAAAAAAAGTTATATCAATGATGTAGACATAGAAAACTTAAAAGTCGAACTTAAAAATAAAAATGAGCTTGAAAAAGAAGTTTCCAATCTAACTAAACTAGAAGAAAAACTAGCAGGTTTAGATAAAATGAGGACAAAAAAAGAAGAATCATTACAGAAAGCTCAAAAATTAAAACAAAAAGTTCTGCTTTTAGAAAGTGAATATGAAAAGAAAACAGATAAAATTCAGGAACAAATTTTTAATTGTAAAAAGAAAGCCAAATTGATTAATGATAGTAATTGTCCAGTCAATAATCCTTCATGTAACTTTTTAAAAGATGCGTTAGAAGCTAAGAATAAAATTCCTGAATTAGAAAAACAGTTAAAGAAATTTGACTATTCAGAGGTTGAAAAGGCTGATATGGACTTTCAACAGGCAAAAATGGTTTATAGTCATTTTGATTATAATTCTAAACTCCATGAGGAAACTAAAAAAGAATTTGAAGTTTTAAGAAAGAAAAAAGAGCAGTTATTAAGTTTACAAGGCAAAAATGAACTTCTTGAAAATAGCATGAAGCAAAGAGAAGATATTGACGCAAGGATTGAAGAATTGGAAATAAAGAGAGTTGAACTTGATTTAAAGATTCAGAATTTCAAAACAGGAATGGAGCTTCTTAGTAAGCTAGAAAAGGAATTACCAGTATTGGAGCATTGGTATAAAGGTAAGGATGAACTTCCAAAAGCTAAACAAATTCTTGAAAGTTCAATTGAAAGAATAGGTATCCTAAAAACTGACATTGAAAAAACCAATACAAACATAAAAGCTATTGAAGCTGACAGGGATAAATTGGCTGTCGAAAGAGCCTACCTTGATGGCATAGAGGAATTATTGAGGGATGCAAAATCAAATATTGCATCATTGCAGACTGGCAAAAGTGATATTGATTTCAATATTGGTGCCTATAAATCTAAACTTGATGAACTTAAAAATTATGAAGTTGAGAGAAAAGAAAAAACAACTCAATTAGCAAAGTTGGCAAGGGTAGTATCTCAATTAAATATATTGGTTCAGGCTTTCTCTATAGATGGTATTCCGTTTCAGATAGTCAGGTCTGTAGTGGATGAATTAAGTGCCAAGAGCAATGAAATATTAAGCCAAATGACCGGAGGAAAAATGTCCATTGAGTTTAAGATGGATAAGGTTCTTAAAAATAAAAAAGAAGTCAATGCCCTTGAAATATGGATAAATGACTATCAGAGGGGAACTATGCCATATTTAAGCAGGTCGGGAGGACAGAAGGTAAAGGCAGCTCTTTCGGTGGCTTTTGCACTTGCAGATTTAAAGGCTAATAGGGCAGGAATACAGTTAGGTATGTTATTTATTGACGAAGCTCCTTTTTTAGATATAGAAGGCGTTCAGGCATATTGTGATGCATTAGAAACAATCCATGAGAGATATTCAGATATGAGACTTTTGGCCATATCTCATGATCCAACTTTCAAAGGTAGGTTTCCTCAGTCTATAGATGTTATTGATTCAGGTGAACAGGGTAGCAAGATTATTTTTAATGAATAAAGTTGGTGAGGTGGTTTGAGCTATAAACTAGGAGAACGATTTAGAGTATTTACTAAAAAGCCAGGAGGAAAATGGAGGAGTCAAGAGCTTGAGTTTGTAAGTGAGTCTCCCTATTCCATAAAGTTTACCAATGGTAAATATCCAATAACTATAAATAAGTATGAAATTAAAACTAAAACTGCAAAAATCGAGAGAATCGAAAGTGAGGGGAATAATATGGCAATTAGCAAGGAAACTAACGAAGCCAAGAATGTAAAAACAGATGACAATACTGAAAATCAAAATAAAAAGGCAGTTAAAAATACAGACAAACCTATTTCAAGGGTCATGCCTAAAGGTGTAGTATTGCAGCCTATGGAGCTTAAAGGAAAATTAATGGATTACAAGATGTATGAAAATGGTAATGGCTTCACCATGAAAAGACCTAACGGAACAACGGTTATGCCGATAGAGTTCTCGGAAGTTCAGGACCTTATAAAAGAACTTCAGGAAATTGGCAGGGTAGGTGAGGTGAAATGAACAGAACTGTTTTAATAGGCAGGCTCACAAAAGATCCTGAATTGAAATTTACTCCAAGCAACGGAACTGCAGTTACAACTTTCACATTGGCCATAAATAGAAGATTTTCTAAGGATGGACAACAGGAAGCTGATTTCATTCCAATAGTTGTATGGGGCAAAATCGCTGAAAGTTCTGCTAACTATTTAACCAAGGGTAAACTTGCAGGTGTTGCAGGGAGAATTCAGACCAGAAGTTATGAAGCTAAGGACGGTACCATGAGATATGTAACTGAAGTGGTAGCAGATGAAGTCCAGTTCCTTGAATAGGGCGATAAAAAGCAGGGACAGGCACCTCAACAGGGTAATGATGGCGACGGTTATACAGAGGTAATAGGGGACGAAGGGGATATACCGTTCCAATAAATGGAAAAAAGGTGATTATTTTGAAACTAAAACTAATGGTACTTAGAAAATTAGTAGACCGCAAGGGTAATAAAATAGACCACAGGACAATGACTTGGGAGGATTGGAAGGATAAAGTTTTGGAGGAGGCAGGAGAGTTGTGTGAAGCTCTCTCCTCTGGAGATAAGAAAAAGATAATGGAAGAAGTGCTGGATGTTATTCAAGTGGGTATTGGGATTCTGGCCAAGCTTTTTAGAGAGAATTTTGACATAGTTCAGGGGTTTCATAGGCATAATAAGAAGCTCGTGGATAGGGGCTGTGAGGCTTGTGCAGAGGTTAATTTTAATGCGAGTAGGAAGTAGGTGTAACTTATATGAGAAAATTAACAATCGTATTTAAAGATAATTCACAAGTGAAATATACAATAAGGGATTCTGTAGATTGGAAGCCTTACTTTAAAAGACATGCTAAAAGCAGTATGAAAAGTGCTGTACTGCAGCAGTACCCTAAGAGGGATAATGAACCAATAATTTTAGTTTAGTAGGAAGTAAAACGTAAAGTGAAAATAATGTGACTTTGAAAGGAGAAGAGGGCAATGAGTGATTATTGGTTAATATACATCCATACTGATATATTAGATTCTCCAAGAGCAAAATGTTTTTATGATGTTGAAGAAATTCAACCTTGGATAGATGAACAAAAAAATATTAAGGTTTTAGATTGTGTTCCATGTTCAGAAGAAAATGAGAAAGAGTAAGGTCGCTGATGGCGAACATCCAGGAGGTGAGAAAGTTGAAAGTCTTAAAATGGCTAGGAGCTAAATGGAGTATAGCAGATAAAATAATTGAATTGATGCCTAAGCATAAGATTTATTTGGAACCTTTCTTCGGGTCTGGTGCTGTATTTTTTCAAAGACTCCATGTAACACTGAGGTCCTAAATGATTTAGACGGTGAAGTTATTAACCTTTTTAGGTGTGTTAGAAATAAATCTGAAGAGCTGGCCAAACTAATTTATTTTACTCCATATAGTAGAGAAGAATATAAGGAATCTTATAATCGTTCCGGAAATGATATTGAAATGGCTAGACAGTTTTTAGTAAGGGCAAATATGGCTAGAGCTGGTATGCAATATTATTCCTCTAGTTGGAGACATGCAGGACCAGTATTGGGAGCAACATGTAACCAAAGAGTCATAGGGGACTGGAATAAGATTCCTCAGAGAATATTAGATGTAGCTGTGAGATTAAAAGATGCGGAAATAGAAAATACAGATGCATTAGAGTTAATAAAAAAATATAACAGGAAGGATTGCTTAATATATGTGGACCCACCATATTTATTAAGCACAAGGAGACAAAGATATTATAATGTGGAAATGACTGGGGATAAGGAGCATGAGGAATTAATAAAAGTATTAAAAAAACATTTAGGTACTGTAATGCTTAGTGGATATAATTCGGATTTGTATAATGATTTATTACATGATTGGGATACAACTGAAATTAAAACTAATGCAGAACAAGGAAAAGAAAGAACAGAAGTAATTTGGACAAATTTTGAATTGCCTAATCAAATTTCATTGTTTGGGTAGATTGCAACGCAGAGAATATATAAAGGGGTGGGTTTGGATGATAATAGAAGGTCGAATAGCACGTTGCAAAGAATGTGGAAAAGAATTAAATGAACATGATGAAATAGACTGCTACTTCCCATATTTTACAGAAAATAATTTATGTCAAGATTGTAAAGTTAATGATGCGAAAGGCAAACGTAAATCTGAATGGGAAAAAGAAACAAAGGAAATAAAACCTACTGAAAATACTATAGAAATGGATATTGCAAAACAATTAGTGGAGGATTTAAGGCTTTGTGAGAACCAAGGAGGTCAAAATATAAAACTTAATAATAATAACCAATACGCAGTTGGATATTGGATAGGAATGAAAAGAGAAGTAATGTCTTTGATTGCAACATCTCCAATATCTAAACAAGCATGGCAAGCAGCAGGATTAACCTTTGATGAAATGGAAATGTGCAATCTTGAAATTATAGGTTAATATCTTGATTTAAATATTTTATATGAGGAGGTTGTACATCGTTGATTACAGTGTGTATAAACAAAGAATATTTCATATGTATTGGTTACAGAAGATGGTTTTCTCCTTTAAAGAATAGAATTGTTTATTTTTAAGTAAATGAAAATGATAAAAAGGTGGTAATTACATTGTTTATTAAATGGTTATTGTCTAAAATGCTCAAAAAAAATATATTGTTGGAACTGACTTAAGTAATGGTAATGATTTTAGTTGTAACATTGTTGGGTATATTGATAAAAATGGAAAAATCCAGATAACAAAGCAAGAAATATTTTAGTAAATGATTTGAAATTATTGCTAAAAATCAAAAGGAGATTGAGATGGGATTATCAATGTTAATATCTAAAAAAGAAGGGCAAAAGATATGTCCTGACGATTATAAGGTAGGTTGGCTAATGAAAGATGGCACTCAAGGATATTGGATGATTTGGGGAAGTTGCAAGGACTTAAAAACAGCTCTAAGTTGTGCTAGAGATACTATCAAACAAAAAGGAAAGAGAGACGTATATCTTTCAAGCATACCTTTAGATAAACATTTAACGCTAGAGCAGATTTTAAATTTAGAAAATATAACACTAAGTTTTAGATAGTTCATAATGCAAATACTTTGTAATAAAAACTCATACCAGGGATTTAAATATCCCTGGTATGAAATGAGAAGTAATTATCGGAAAGTAAAACTAATATGGAGAATAAAATATTAATTAAAATTGCCCTAATAAACAGTATGTCCAAAGTTGGATTTATTATACAGGGAGTTTAAAGAAGGTGAAAAGATGTTAACAGAAATAAAATGCAAGACATGTACCCATTACAGAGAAAATCCAGAATATGACTGTTACAAAAATGATCAGGCAGATTTGTGCTTTTGCAAGATAGAGAGTGATTTTTGGGAAGGAGATATATGGGCAGCATCGGAAAGGACAATATATTGTCTGGATTATAAAAGAAGTCAAAGCAGAATTGATGGACAACTTGGAAAAAAGGTTGCAGAAGCTATAATAAAAGGCTTTGAAGAAGGAAAAAGAATTCCTAAAAGTTTAATTTTATTAAAGTTTAAAAGAGTAAAAGAAATAGTCGTGGCTGTACTTCAATTTATTTCAGAATGTTTACTGTTAGGTATGTGTGTATCAGGTGTTATGGTAAGTGCAGTGCTTGTAATATTGGAGGATTCATATGGGATGAGACTTCTATGGGTGTTACTGTCTGGAGCTATAATATATCTTTTAATTGTATTGATAATGTCTGTAACGAATAAATGGAAAAAGGTGAGTAGATAGCTAAAATAGTAGAGTGTAAGGACTTTAATTGTGAAAATTATAAGGATGGCAAATGTACTTTAGAAAAAGTAAGGATGGTTGTGATAGAAAATGAGTTGGTATGTGAGGATGCTAATGAGCCTACAAATGCAGGAATAACTTATATTTAGATTCCTAATTCAAGATTACGGGAGGAGTAAAATTTATGAAATACACTGTTGAAATAACACCAGAAAAAATGGTTAAAAAATTTATAGATGATAATGGAAAAGAATATATAAATACATGGATTGCGAAAGGTCCGGGTCATATTGGAACATTAGAGAAAGCTATGGATGATCAGATGGATGATGCAAATAAATTCAGTGAAGAGTTACTGCAAGCAATATACGATGAGGATTTGGGCGATATCTGGAGAGAAGTAAGAAATTCACGTATCAAGGAGGGATTACATGGAAACATTGATAACTGAAAAATACATTGATGTAACTAAACATTGCAAGGAGAGGTATGTGGAAAGGGTTAAGGGAATAACTAATAGCTTTGATGTCAGAAATTATGTGTTAACGAATAATGACAGGATAGTGCGAGATATAAATAAGATATTTACTTATTCAGAGTTTTTAACGGAAGACCGGCTTGGAGGAGATGGGACTATCCAAAGGTTTTATATAAAAGATGATATATTGCTTGTTTTAAGACGTGATGAATCAGTAGTTATTACCCTCATTAAAATTGATTATGGATTCCCTGAAAAAATAAACAGAGGAATTGTCAAAGAGCTGCTGGAAGAAATAAATTTATTAAAAGAAGACTTGCAGGAAAGTGAAAAGGCCATAGTTTCTTATATAAACGTCAGGAATTTAGAGAAAGAACGGATTTTAAATAAAGTTGAACTTCTTAAGGGACAAATAAAAGAAATTGATATGGATATAGAAGGAAAGAGGAAAAGTATTAATATGCCAAAGCTCCAAATAAAAAAATACGTGAATATGATATATAATTCCTATGAATTAAGAAGGGATATAGAGCAGTTAAATGGGTAGGTGGTGATTAAAATGATTAGTGATGAAGATAAAATTAAAATGTTTGAAATGAGAGTAAAAGGCTGCAGTCTACGAACCATAGGGAATGAATTTAATGTATCGCATGAATATGTAAGGCGGATATTGAAAGATGCATGTAATAAAGGTGCATTAATAAAAAGAGAATGTAAGGGTATGGTATATCCTAATATTGCTAAATGGCTAATGGAAAATGATGTATCAGTCAGTGAACTAGGTAAAATGTCAGGCGAAAGTCCAATTAGGTTGAGACATATATTAAGTGGAAAAAATATAAATAGCTTTACAATAGATGAAATTAGAAAGATTTTAGAAGTAACAGGCATGACTTTTAAAGAGGCTTTTAGGTTAGATGATTCCGTCTTGGAAGATTGTAAGGCAGGTGATTAAATGCAGGTTCAATATAGATTTTCGGATTCAGAAATTAGCAAACTTTTAAAGGAAAATTTTATGATCATTTATGATACCAGAGAGCAAAAGAATCAGCATATTCTAGACTTTTTAGACAAGAAAAAAATCAAATATAAAAAGAAGAAAATTGATGAAGGTGACTATACAGCAATTATTACTGCAAGGCCAGACATGGGTATATCCAGGGATTTATATTTCAACGTTGCAGTGGAAAGAAAAAATTCGGTTGATGAATTAGCGAGTAATTTAGGGGAAAAAAGAGAGGATTACAGAGATGATATAAGGCTTGAAAGAGAACTTAAAAGGGCACGACAAAAGGGTACCATGATTTATCTTGTAGTTGAAGATAAAAACGGTATGGAAAATATTGAGAAAGGTAATTATAGAAGCCAATATGGTTCAAAGGCTTTCGAGGCAAAATTGGCGAGTATAGAAGTAAATTATCTGAGAGGCATAAGGTTTGTAGATAAAAAGGATGCAGGGCGTACAATATTAAAATTGCTTTATTACTCTGTAATGGAAGCGTTAAAAGATAAAATGCAGGATATAAAGGCGGCAGAAGCCAATTAAAGGGGCTGTGAGGCGATGGATCATTCTTTAGCAGATATAAACTTGAAAGAACTTATAGAAAAAGAAACGGGTGAAAAATTTAATAGCCAAAATAAAATAAAATGCATGTTCCATCCAGATAAAAATCCTTCTTTAAGCATTAAATTTGATGGCAATAACAATAAATTTAAGTTTAAATGTTTTGGCTGTGGCGAGGGTGGAGATGCCATTGACTTTATCATGAAATACAGAAATATGGATTATATAGAAGCCAGGGAGTTTTTAGGCTTGCCAGTCGAAAAAACGGAATCTGAAAACCAAATGGAAAGAATAGAAAAATATATTCAATGGGAACTGGAGAATCGGAGAAAAGGACAAACCCTGCTTGGCACATTTCCCTTTGTAGACGATAAAGGCAATCCTATATATTTTAAAGCAAAATTCCAATTTCCAGATGGTAAAAAAAAGCTATCTTATTACCATATTGATGGGAAAAAAGTTATAAACAAAAGAAAAGGCGAAGAGCTTCCATATAATCTGCACAACGTAAAGAAAGGGATAAGGGAAGATAGCATAATCATTATATGTGAAGGCGAGAAAGATGCTAATATAATCAACAACACTCTAAAGAGCAGCAGATATGTTGCCACCAGTATAAAAGGTGTCAAAGATTTATTGGTATTTAGAAATGCATATTTATACATCTGTGGTGATACCGGAAAAGCTGGAGAAAAGTATATTAATTGGATAAAAGGGCAGCTGTTTAACTGTTCTACAGCTTTTAAAATTATTAATTTACCAGGCATTAAGGAACTTGGAAATAACAAAGATGTAAGTGACTGGCTGGAGGCCGGACATAACAGGGATGATTTACTTCAGGCTTTTAACAGGAGTCTGGATTTAAAAAATAAATATGAGTTGCAGCAGGATTACTTAGGAATATATAAAACAGTTTCTAAAAAAATTGAAGGCATAGAAACTGAAAAAAAAGTATATTTTACAAATTTTAGTATTGTAAATGCGGCAACCGTTAAATATGTAAATGAGGATACAGAAGGAGTCAAACTGGTTTTAAAAACATCTTTAGGAGGAACTTTTGAAAAAGATGATAACGTAAATGTCTTTGACGATGTTAAATCATTCAGAAACTTTTTAGGTTCTATGGATTTAGCATTTAAGGGAAGGATAGATGATTTGATGAATTTGAAAATGTGGGTAAATAAATATTTTGCCCTAGAAAAATTAGAAGTTTATTTAGGTACTAGATTTGTACTTAAAGACAACAAAGTAAGCTTAGTAACTCATAAGGGAGCAATAACACCAGATGGTATAAACACAAAAATAAAAAGTGTTGGAGGCACTGTCATTGACATTTTAAATGTTGAACACATAAATAAGGCAGAAATCACTGAGCTTCAAAAACATTTGTTTGAATTTGCACCATTAAAAATAAGTTATTCCATTATAGGTACTATAATCAATAATTTTGCCATAGCTCAGGCGATAGAGCTAGGAATTAATTTTCATCACCTACTATTGGCTGGAGAAAGTGGAGGAGGTAAAAGTACAATAATGGAAAATGTAATAGCCATGATTTTAAATTATCCTAAAGATGACATTAAATCCATAGGATTAATTACTCCCTTTGCGTTGCAGAAAAGTTTAAGTGACGGAAATTATTCGATTTTATTTGAAGAATTTAAACCAAGTGTAATGAACGATTATAAAAAAACAATGCTAAGTGAAATATTAAGGAATAGTTATGACAGGCATACAGTCGACAGAGGAAATAAAAATCTAAAAGATAATAAAATATTTTCACTTATAAGACCTATCATACTCGCAGGAGAAGAAACATATTTCAATGGAGAAAAAGCCTTAAACGAAAGATCCTGTATTGTTTATCTTTCAAAGAATCAAAGATTAAAAAAACATACAGAAGCCATGAAATGGATAAGTAGTAACCCTGGTATTTTAAATAAACTAGGTCGGAGCTTGATTGATATAGTCCTGAATATGTCTGTAGAGGAATATAAAAATCTTAGAAATATTGAAGCCAGTAAAATCAAGGGATTAAAAGATAGGCCATTAAATACAGCTGTTAATATCTGTACGGGCATTGCCATATTAAACAAGTTACTTAATAATTTTGGATTGGTGGAGATGGAAGGATACTATTCTTTAGTGGTGGATAATATCAAAACTGAAATTTTAGATAATCGGGAAGATTCTCTTTCAGAAGTTGAAAAAATATTGAAGCTTTATGACCAGATAATAGAAGATAATAGAATTTCAGATGCTGCACTTAAATATGCCTTATATCATAAAGATGGAGAAGTATATATAAGAACAAGCGAAATGTATAACCAAATATTAAATCACATGAAAAATATCGGAGATAAAAAGCCAACACTGGAATTAAAGGACTTTAAAAAACAGGCAAAAATGGCAGGATATTTATTAAAACCATCTGGAAAACTGATAACCATTGACAATAAACCTAAAAGATTTGATATGTATAATGCTGAAAAGCTTGAAAAATTAGAACTAAATTCGATAGCTCCTCCAGATGCAGTGGAAGATGAATGGGAGGAAGGGGAACAGCAGGTCATATATCCGAATAAATTTAAGAAGAAGAAATAGACATGAGTATAGGATAATAACAAAAACCATAAAAGTGTTATTAGAATGTTATTAAAAATGTTATTATCGGAATGGCTGTATATCTAGTTTTATATATAGTTATATATAGTTAATAACATAATAACATAAAAATATATTACGTACGTGTATGCATTCACATACGCATATAAAGATCAGTGGTTTATTTTTTAAAAAATGTTAGTTAGTTATTATCGTCTGTAAAGTGAGTAAAATCAATGCTTGTAGTAATAACATTGGACATCAATTTATGTTATTAAAAATGTTATTATCGGGAAAGAAGGTTGAAAATATGAAGTTTAATATAGATGAAATAAATAAAGATAGGATTGAACAAATAGAAGCAGATTTAATGAAAGAGTACCGTAAAGG